>JAAYZP010000358.1 GCA_012514785.1 Propionibacterium sp.
CCGCGGCGCAGGCAGGCGACGAGATGGATCTCGTCAACGCACCCAACGCCACGGCCCTCACGGCTCTGGCTGTGGCGATCCTGGATTGCTTGCTCTCCGAGGGCGACGCCGATGCCCTCAATGCGCGGACGGTCCGCTCCGCCCTGCGGGCGCTGCGCAACAAGTCCGCGATCGCGGCCGGCACACTGACGGTCTGCAAAGAGAACGACTCCGACGCCGCCTGGACGGCCGCTGCTACCACCGATCCTGCCGCTGAGCCCATCACCGAAATCGATCCGGCGTAGCCATGAGCGCGGGCTGGACATCCATATTCCGACCGTGGTTCGGGCGGCTGGGGAGTACCACCTCATCCGCCCCTCCGGGCCCAGCCGCAGACCGCACGCTGGTTACCCTGCTGGACGCCTCCGGCGACGTGGTAGCAGTGCTGCCGGCACAGGTGCGCTGGTCGCTCAAGCTCACCAAGCCCGACGAGCTGGTGTCGGTCACCATCCCCTGGGAGTACCTTCTCTCCGACGGCACGCTACTCAGCAAGGTCGAGGCGCTCGACACCGGCTGGTACGCGCTGTGGGACGGCGGCAAGTACGTGGTGGGCGATGTGGACACCGACAACGAGAGCGGGCTGACGTTCGACGCGCTCTCGGCCGAGACCGACGACCTGGGCAATCTCTATACCAACTACTCGGGCGGCCCGGCCACCTACCTGAACATGCTCCCGTCCGCCATCGCCAACGCTGTGCTCGCGGGCAAGGTGGGGCGGCCGGTCAAGAACGCCGGCTTTGGCATCCTGGACACGAGCGATCTCCCCACCAACTGGAGCCACCCCACCGGCTGGACATCCGAGCTGGTCGGCAACCGGCGCGTGTGGCAGGCGGACGCCGGGTCGGATGAATCCTACTCCGACGATCTGCCCTGCACACCGGGGGTCTCCTACCGGGTGAAGGTGGACATCAAGGCGGCCGCTGCTACCGGCACCGTGGGCGTGCTCATTCGCTGGATCAAGGCCGACGGCACGACCGTCGATTCCGCCGTCACCAACCTGGCCACCGAGGACGGCGCGTTCCACGAGGTAGACACCGGCGATATCGTGGCGCTGGGCACCCGCCTGCGCATCGTGCTCAAGACGGCGGGCACTGCCAACATCTCCCAGTTTGACGATGTGCGCCTCTATGAGATCGGCGATGACTCCGGATACACCTACACCGGGGCCATGGACTCGCGCCCGGCGGCTGTGCCCTACAACGACGGGGCGATCGTGAAGTACGGCGTGTGGACCGAGGGTGCCGGCTACATCGAGGCCACAACGCCGGGAGACTATATCGGCCGGGTGGTGAACGGACCTTTCGTCACCGTGGAGTTCGCCGCTGGCGGCTCGGGCGCATCGGCCAAGATCAGAATCAACGGCGTCCAGTACCAGGCGTCAGGCACCTCCCTGGTGCCCGGTACCAACCCGATCTCCGTGGCGGCGGGCAAAGCGCTGACGGCCTCCGGACTGGACCCCAC
>JAAYZP010000359.1 GCA_012514785.1 Propionibacterium sp.
TCGAAGGCTGCCATGAGTGCATTGTGCGTGGATAGCTTCCGGACCACAAGGCAGAACTCGCGCCCGTTGGCGTACTGGGCGGCCTTGTCCAGCGGCCCGCGCCCGCGTCGTGGCTTGTGGGCGAGCGATCGACGCATCCGGCTGGCCGTGCGGATACGTCGCGTGTTGTCGGAGACCCAGTCCGCGTGGCCCTCCAGGAACGTCATCGTCGCCACCACGCGGTCGAGGGTGCCGCGCTGCTCCGCGGAGCCGACGAGTTCCGCAAGGTGGTCGGTGAGCCAGGGTGCGGCGGCGAACTGGAGCGCGTGCGCCTGCTCGTGCGCGGCCACCCACCGGCGGAAGTCGCGCGGGACGAATCCGCGGGCGCGCTCGAGGTTCCACATGTTGGGCGCGACGAGGTAGAGCGCCTTCGAGCCCGTGAACGAGTCGTACTGGCCGAGCAGCCACCGCGATCCGACGGCGAAGCCGACGCCGAGCAGGGTCCCGAGCCCCCGCCGGACCAGCTCCCGGCGCAGGCCCGCGGACCGGCGGGGCCATTCGACGACATCCAGCGCTGCCTGCGTGATCCCGGAGGCGGCCCGCACCCAGCCGTCGCGGTCGACGACGCGGATGTCCGTCGCCGCCTGTGACGGGTCCAGCCGCATCACGCGGGCGGCCAGCTCCCCTGCTGCGCGCGCCTGCTGTTTGAGGTCCGCGACGAACGCCGCCACCTCGGGCCGGGTGACGTCCGGGAGGTCACCGTGGCCCAACCGGGCGACGCGTGCCGCCAGCGGCCAGTGCACCTCCATCAGCAACCACATCCTGTGATGATGCCCACGGCCTGGTCCTCCCAGTGCTTGGCGAACCAGCCGTTCACCTGGCCGTTGGCCATGAACGCGAAGACGACGACGGCGCCGTCGTCGGTGGTGGTCGTGCCGGCGAGCGACGAGACGAAGCTGAGCGTGCCGGTCTTCGCGCGCGCCACGCCGCGGGCGGGGCGCGCGAGCGGATCGGAGAACCGCTCCGCCAGCGTGCCCGTCACGCCCGCCACGGGGAGGCCGTCGAGCACCGCGGTGAGGCGCGGCTCGGTCACGAGCGCCAGGTTGGCGCGGGCGAGGAGGCCCGCGGAGAAGCGGTTGCTGCGCGAGAGGCCGGAGGCGTCGTCGAGGCGCGTGTTCTCCTCCCACAGACCGAGCCCCGTCAATTGCTCCTGGATGGCGGCGGTGGAGCCGGCGAAGGTCGTCGGGTGGCCCGTGTGGTGCGCGAGCTGGAAGCCGAGCACCTCGGTGAAGGAGTTGTTGGAGCGCACCATCGCCTGCTCGGCCAGCACATGCACGGGCAGCGACTCGACACGGGCGAGCTCCTCCCCCGACCCGGCCGCGGCCGAGGGTTCGCCGTCGACGGTGACGCCCAGCTCGCCCAGCTGCTCGGCGAAGACCTGCGCGGCCTCGAGCGCCGGCGTGCGGCTGCGGCCCCCGTTGGCCCGGCCCTCGTCGGCCCAGAGCGCGGAGATCTCCGTGACCTGGCTGCGGTAGCCCGACGGCCAGGTCTCCGCCCAGCCGCTGCCCTCGAACCGGGACTCGTCGAAGCCGAGCGTGACCGTCGTGGTGCCGTCCGCCAGGAGCGCCTCGGCGGTGGCCGTGGCCAGTTCCCTGAGCGACGGCGGCCGCGGGTAGGTGTCGGCCGGTGCGGGTTCACTGCGCAGGAGCGGGTCGCCGCCCCCGACGAGGACGATGGCCCCGGCCTCCGGGGCGACGACGGTGGTGGCGAACCGCTCGTCGCCGTCGAACGCGTTGAACACCGCCAGGACGGTGAGCGTCTTCGTGTTCGAGGCCGGGATCAGCCCGGTGGCGTCGTTGCGGCTGGCGAGCACCTCGCCGGTGGCGGCGTCGCGCACCTCGTAGGCGAGGGTGGCCGGGTTGCCGTCGGCGTCGACGAGTTCGCCCACCTCCAGCGCGTCGAGTTGCTGCTGGAGCGACGCCGGATCCGGGGCCGTGCCGTCGCTGGTCCGCTCGGCGGGCGGCGCGAGATTCGCGGGCACACTCGGCTCCGGGGGCAGCGTCGGCTCGACGAACACGGTCGCGTCGATCGTCGGCGATCCCCCCTCGACCTCGAGCCCCGCGGCGGTGAGGAGGGTGCGGTGCTGGGTGGCGCCGATGACGCCGACGGTGACCAAAATGGTGGAACACAGGCCCACCACCAGCCATTGCACGGCCCGTGACTTGGTCACTCCCACCTCCAACGCGGTATCCTTCGAGGAAGAACACCGCAAACTATAGGAGTTGAGGCAGTGAGCCAAGACATCCACGCCTCCCTCGAGCCCATTGAGCCCGGTCAGCACATCCTCTTCGACGTCACCGTCGAAATTCCGAAGGGGACGAAGCACAAGTACGAGATGGACCACAACACCGGTCGCATCCGTCTGGACCGCACGCTCTTCACGTCGACGCAGTATCCGTACGACTATGGCTTCATCGAGGGCACGCTGGGCCAGGATGGCGACCCGCTGGACGCGATGGTGATCGGTGGGGACCCCACGTTCCCCGGTTGCCTCATCGAGTGCCGCGCCATCGCCATGTTCCGCATGACCGACGAGATGGGCGGTGATGACAAGGTCCTCGTGGTGCCCACGGCCGACACGCGGCGCAAGCACCTCGTCGATCTCGATTCCGTCCCCGAGTACGTGCTGCTGGAGATCGAACACTTCTTCTCCGTCTACAAGGACCTCGAGCCGGGCAAGTCCGTCGAGGGCGCCACGTGGACGGGCCGGGAGGAGGCGGAGGAGGAGTACCTCGCCTCCGTCGATCGCGCCAAGGGCACGCCGTTCGAACACATGAACGTCAACCTCGCCTGATCGATGTGTCCACCCCCGGGTGGACGCGCCGACGACGTCGCTGCACCTAGGCTGAGTCCATGCTCAGCGGAATCCGGTGGATCGAGGTCGCGTTCGCCCTCGGGTCGCTGCTGACCGTCGGCATCCTCTCCGTGGCTGTATCGACCCAGCACGCCGCGCTGACGACGCTGTTGGTCGTCCCGCTCTGCGCGCTCCTGCTGCTTCGTAGGAGCGCGCCGCTGGTCTCCTCCATCGGGATCTACGCGCTGAGCCTCCTGCAGGTGTTCGTGTTCGGCACCCCGCTGCCGGTCAACTTCGTCGTCCTGTTCGCCCTGTACTCGGTGACCGTGTACGGGTCGCGGGCCGCGGGCGTGGTCGCGTTGATCGGCGGCTACATCGGGGCCGTCATCTTCTCGTTGATGCTGGCCCCGTGGTGGTGGTCGGCTGGCGAGTCGCTCTTCTACTTCATCCCCACAGCCTTCGCGGTCACCGTCGCCTGGGCGCTCGGGCTCGTCCGCCGGAGCCGGCGCGAGCGGGGGGAAGCGCTGGAGGAGCGGGAGCGGGCGCTCGCCGCCGGGCGGCACAGCGAGGCCGAGCTGGCCGTCGCGGCCGAGCGGGCGCGGATCGCGCGCGAGATGCACGACGTCGTCGCCCACTCGTTGGCGGTGATCATCGCGCAGGCCGACGGCGGCCGCTACGCCGCGCGCCAGGACCCGGAGGTGGCGGTGAAGGCGCTGGAGACCGTCGCCGACATCGGCCGGGCGTCGCTCTCGGACATCCGGCGCATCCTCGGCGTGCTGCGCTCGGAGGACGGCGACGGTCCCCTCGTGCAGCCGCAGCCCACGGGCGAGGATCTCGAGGAGTTGGTGCAGCGCGTGCGCGACACCGGCGCCCACGTCTCCTATGTGACGCTCGGCGAGCCGAAGCCCCTGCTGCCCGGGATGGGCCTGGCGCTCCAGCGGGTCTGCCAGGAGGCGCTCACCAACTCGCTCAAGCACGCCGGCCCGGGCGCGAAGATGTCCGTGCTGCTCCAATGGACGGACGACGTCGTCATCCTCCAGGTGGACGACGACGGCCGTGGCGCGGCAGCGCTCACGGACGGTGCCGGCGGCGGGCTCGTCGGCATGCGCGAACGCGCCCAGCTCTTCGGCGGGCACGTCGTCGCCGGCCCGCGTCCCACCGGCGGCTTCCGCGTGAAACTCACCCTCCCGCTGCAACCCGTGAAGGAACCCGTATGATCCGCGTGGCACTCGTCGACGACCAGCTCCTCGTGCGAGCCGGCTTCGCCATGGTGATCGGCTCCCAGCCCGACCTGCAGGTGGTCCTGGAGGCCGGCGACGGCCGGGAGGCGATCGACAAGCTCGCCGGGGCGGAGGTCGACGTCGTGCTCATGGACGTGCGGATGCCGCACGTCGACGGCATCACGGCCACGGCCGCGATCACGCAGCGCGCCTGCGCGGGGCCGAAGGTGATCATCCTGACCACTTTCGACCTCGACGAGTATGTGCTTCGCGCGATCAAGGCCGGGGCTTCGGGGTTCCTGCTGAAGGACGCGCCGCCGGAGGACATGTTGGAGGCGATCCGCACGGTGCACCGCGGGGACGCCGTGATGGCGCCGTCGTCGACGAAGCGGCTGCTGGACCACCTGGTGCGGGTGCTGCCCTCCGACGAGCGCGCCGCCCCCGCGTCGATGACACACCTGACGGAGCGCGAGCGCGAGGTGTTGGTGCTGATGGCGAGCGGGATGTCGAACACCGAGATCGCCGAGCACCTCGTCGTCGCGGAGGCGACGGTGAAGACCCACGTGGGGCGGATCCTGATGAAGTGCGAGGCGCGCGACCGCGTGCAGGCCGTGGTGCTCGCCTACGAGACGGGCCTGGTGAGCCCCGGGCAGTGACCCCGGCCCGGGCACCTGCAACCTGTGCTGTGATGCTGCGGAACAACTCTCCCCTGCCCCCGGCTCCACCCACGGGATGACGTCGAAGACCAGCCCGTGGGGCGATGCGGACGAACGCAGCCCGACCGTAGCGTTCGTATCGTGAGAAGTATTGATGCCCCCTCCCCCGCCGCCAGCGCCCGCGGCCTGACCAAGACCTACGGCTCCGGCGACACCACCGTCCGGGCCCTCGACGGCGTCGACGTCGACATTGCCCCCGGCGAGTTCACCGCCATCATGGGCCCCTCCGGCTCCGGCAAGTCCACGCTGATGCACATGCTCGCCGGCCTCGACCGCCCGACGTCGGGCTCCGTCTGGCTCGCGGGCACCGAGATCACCGCGATGCGGGACAAGCAGGTCACGCTGCTGCGGCGCCGACGCGTCGGCTTCGTGTTCCAGGGGTTCAACCTGCTGCCCATGTATACGGCGAGGCAGAACATCCTCCTCCCGTTCGAGCTGGCGGGCAAGAAGCCGGACGCGGCTTGGTTCGACCAGCTCGTCGGCCTCCTCGGCCTCACCGACCGCCTCACCCACCTCCCCTCCGAACTCTCCGGCGGCCAGCAGCAGCGCGTCGCCATCGCCCGCGCGCTCATCACGCGGCCCGACGTCGTCTTCGCCGACGAGCCGACGGGCAACCTCGACTCCCGATCCGGCCAGCAGGTGCTCGGCTTCCTGCGCACCAGCGTGCGCGAGCTCGGTCAGACCGTGGTGATGGTCACGCACGACGCCGTGGCCGCCGCGCACGCCACCCGCGTCCTGCTGCTCGCCGACGGCCGGATCGCCGGCGAGATCACCGATCCCACCACCGACGCCATCACCTCCGGCCTCGACGCGCTGCGCACCGACGAGGTGGCGTGATGCTGCGCTTCTCCATCGCGCAGATGCGCGCATCCATCGGTCGGCTGGTGGCGGCCGGTATCGCCATCGTGCTGGGCACCGGCTTCGTCACCGCGGCACTGCTCGCCTCCGACGTGCTGCGCGCCACCGCGGAGGCCACGATCGTCGGCGAGCTGAACGGGGCGGACGTCGTCGCGCAGGTCCAGCCGTTCACCGACGACGACATCCGCGCGATCGAGGCGCTCCCCGGGGTGGCGGGCGTCGACCCGCAGTGGGTGCAGGGGATGCCGCTGACCGCGAACCACACCAGCCAGTACGCCGAGATCCAGTCGCTGCCGCAGTACGGCCAAGCGCCGCCGCTGGGCGACGGCGCGCTCCCGAGCGGCGACGGGCAGATCATGGTCTCCGAGCAGTTCGCGGAGGCGCTGGGCGTCGGCATCGGCGAACAGCTCCGATGGTCGGACTTCATGAGCGAACTCGAGGGCACGCTCACCATCACGGCGATCAGCGGCGAGGGCGCGCTGCTGCTGACCGACGCGCCCGTGTGGTCCACCCTGAACACCGTGCGCATGCTGCAGGAGCTGCGCGACTTCCAGCCCATCAGCCCCGCGGAGCTGCTGATCTTCGGCGACGGCACGCGCACGCAGGACGAACTCGTCGCGGCCATCGAGGCGGTCGACGACGGCCTCGGCCTCACCAGCGCGCAGGCGATCATCGACATCCGGGTCGAGGACATGGCCGGCAACTCGCAGTTCTTCGTCTACTTCGGCCTCGCCTTCGCCGCGGTGGCGGTGATCGTCGCGGGCATGGTGATCACGAACACGTTCGAGGTGCTCGTCGCGCAACGCACGAAGGTCCTGGCGCTGATGCGCTGCGGCGGCGCGACGAAGGGGCAGGTGCTGCGCTCCGTGCTGAACGAGGCGCTCCTGCTCGGGCTCCTCGCCTCCGTCGGCGGCGTCCTGCTGGGGCTCGCGCTCGGCCAAGGAGCGGTGTGGTTCCTCGGAACCCGGCTGGCGGGCGTGGCCGTGCCGACGCTGACCGACATCGACCCGGCGACGCTCGTGGCGCCGATCATCGTCGGTGTCGTCATGACCCTCGTGGCTGCGTTCGGCCCCGCCCGGGCCTCGACCCGCGTCCCGCCCGTCGCCGCGCTGCGCCCGCAGGCCATCGACCCGGTGCGCGGCGGTGGGAGGTGGCGGCTGGCCATCGGCATCCTGATGATGGCGGTGGGGCTGGCCCTGCTCGTCGGTCCCCCAGTGGCGCTACGGATGAGCGTGGAGAACGACGTCAGCACCCTCGCCGACTACGTGGGACTCCTGCTGGCGGTCGGCATCGCGGGCGGCCTTCTGACGGTGGCCGGCTACCTCGTCCTGTCGGTGTTCATCGTGCCGCGGATCGTGCGCCTGCTGGGCGCGATCGTCGCGCTGCCGTTGCCGAAGGAGGCCGCGGCCACCGCCCGGCTGGCCACGGCAAACGCCGTGCGCAACCCTCGCCGCACCGCGGCCACGACGTCGGCGCTCGTGATCGGGGTGGGGCTCGTGGTGATGATGGCCACCGGCGCCGCGACGGCGCGCGCCACGCTCAGCAGCA
>JAAYZP010000360.1 GCA_012514785.1 Propionibacterium sp.
CGACGGGGCCTTTCCAATTCCGGGGCACGAACGCCTTGTTTGCCACAGCTCTGGGCCTAACTGCGGAGCAACTCGAAGAGGCGATCAAACTCGCTGGCGAAAGATCTTCCTACCAGTTTCGCACCGTTCGAAAAAGGGGCAAGGAGCGAACGTTCATCTCTCCACGTGCGCCCCTCCTGAATCTGGCTCAGCGGAGAGTAGCTGACTTCCTCCGCCCCTTTAACGAACTTCTTCATCCAGGATGCGTCGGCTACGTGCCGGGGCGCAGGACTTTGGACGCAGCAACACCCCACTCCGGGAAGCCATGGGTCCAGAAGCTAGACATCACCGACTTCTACTCCAGCGCGCAAGACACGATCATTCACGACACCTTCGTCTCTCTTGGAGCTACTCAGGAGGTTTCGGAAACTCTGACTTCACTCGTCACTTGGGAGGGCGTCCTGCCAACGGGGACCCGCACGAGTCCTGTCGTCTCAAACTTGGTCCTTGCGGACTTCGACTTCGAATGTGCCGCGGAGGCCGAACGGCGAAACCTTGCCTATACAAGGTACGCCGACGACCTCATCTTCTCAGGCGATGACCCCTTCGACATGTCTGGCTGGGTCGACCATCATCTTCAGGCCATAGGATTCAAGCTCAACCCACGCAAGTCCGTACTTTGCCGACGCGGGCAACCCATTCGTGTCGCTGGGCTCACCATCTTCGAGAAGGACCGGCCTCGTCTACCGAAGGCCCTCAAACGGCGTCTTAGGTTGGAGATCTATCTAGTCAGCAAGGACTTGGCGGCAGGGCACTTCGAAAGCCCTGGTGATGAGGACGATTATCCACCTGAGGTTGAGGAAGCACGGGCTAGGTTTTTCCATGCACAGGGGATGCTCCGCTACAGCGCTGGCATCGAACCAGCCTTTGTCCAGTCAGCACTAGACAAGCACGGCGAGGAGCTTCGCGATCTCCTTCTTCCTGCGAGGCGTCGCCATCGTGATGAACTGGAACTGAGGCGCTTGCTAGCCAAGATCCTCGGGACGCGAGCACCCGGTCTTGGCAGGACCCCAAGCCCCATCCCGTCGGCTCCACCGATCTCACGGGTGTCCAGTGTTGGCTAACTCGCTCATCCTCGTGACGTCTAGATGGTGTCTGAAACTACTGGCATCGAGCAAGCAGGCACCGAACCACACGGCGGTGATCGTGCCACCGGTACCCACGCGTTTGACGACCTCTGTCCGGCGTTGGGTGATGACGTCACGATGAAGACGTTGAACTACTACTTCGCGTTCCCCTCGGTCTAGCCGGTGCGACTGCCGGGTGACCATGGTTGTTCGTGCGCCCCTTCTTTTGACGATTCGCCAAGAACCGGCGATCTATCAAAAGTGCTGAGCGTGCCGCGTCAAAACTGCGGCGCATCTCGACACGACGGGCCCGACGTCGCCGTACTTGGGCGGGAGATGTTGCATAGTCATTCCGCCGGCCACCATGAAGGTGTAGCGGATCTGCTGGATCTCCAGGTATAGAGCGTTGCTGCCGTCGTTCAGGCCTCCGGGGAAGCGGGGGACATCCTTTTCCTTCTCGTTGGCGGGCTTCGGCTTGCACCCCATCCGCTTCCAGGTGTTCGTGTCGGAGCGCCAGCGGGCGTGGATGTAGCGGTTGTTGGCGTCGTCGGCGACGATCTTGTCGGTGAAGCCGGTCTCGCCACCAAACAAGCCAGGGCCGTAGCTATGCCGCAGCCCCGCCCACATTCCGTCGTTGTTTCGTCCGATCGGCGCCGGCAACTCGCGGTACTCGTGACCCTGTGGTCCGCCGAGGGGCGAACAGTCGGTGAATCCCGGGGGCGATGCGGTCTGTGCGTTCGCCGGGCTCACACCCACCACGCTCGCGCCGACGACGATCGCTCCGGCGACCAGCACCTTCGATAGCCACTTCCTGGACATAGCTGCCTCACTTCCTCGTGTGCCCCCAACGACTGCGTCGAGGCTTGGGAAGGAGCATCTTGACATGGCGCAGGGTCAATCCTCCGGACGCGGCACCCTCGCGAGGAAGGTTCCGGGAGACGTCGGCGAGGGCGCGTCCGGACGGGCCGGGGCGCTACGCTGCGAGCCATGGGCACCGTCGATGATCTGGTTGAACGGCTCACCGCGACGCTCACGGAGTTGCAGGTGCTCTTCGACGACGTGGGTGAGGACGCCTGGCACGCCTGGGTACGCGACTGCCTGCGGCTGATCGGCCGCGGCGACGCCCGGGGGCTGCGGAAAGTCCGGGGCGCATTCGGCGGTATGGGCAGCCTCAACGACGTGATCATCCACCCGGCCAACGGCCACCGCCTGCCGCCGGGCGATGTCGGCCGGGTCAACCTCCGCCTCGACGACCTCCGCACTCGGCTCTTCGACGGCGTCGTCGCACTCCAGCGGCAGCTCGGGTCGCCTGGAAACAGCGAGCGAACCGGCTCTGACTAGCCCTGCTCCTCGATAGAGTGGGGCCGGCCCCAGACGTGGGTCGGGAACGGCTGGAGGCAGCGATGGGGCAGAACGTCGAGGGACTGAGCGGCAGGGTGCGGTTCAGCGTGCCCGGCGTGTGGACGGTCGAAGCGCGGGAAGGATTCGAGTCGTTCGCCTACGTCTCCGGCCCCGAGGAGGCGCACCACCCCAGCGCCGCCCTGATGCTCCGCGAAAACGAGGTGGGGATCTCACGGTTCTGTGTGGACGTCGTGAACCACCTGCGCGACACCCTCGAGGACGTGTTCGTGATCGACATCGACGCCTGGTCGCCCGCATTCCGCGACGAGCTGGGATTCGCCGGCGCGGGCCGGATGGTCA
>JAAYZP010000361.1 GCA_012514785.1 Propionibacterium sp.
CGGGCGGGCGAAGGTGTTCCGCCACATCCGCATGCCCTCGGCCGCGCCGTACTTCTTCTCGGGGCTCAGGGTGTCGATCACCTACGCCGTCGTGGGCGCGATCTTCGCGGAGTACGCGGGTGCCGTCGCGGGGTTGGGCGTGTACATGCAGTCCGCGAAGAACGTGTTCCGCACGGACCTCGTCCTCGCCGCCGTGCTGGTCTCGTCGGTCGTCACCTTGGCTCTCTACGCGCTGGTGACCCTCGTGGAGTGGCTGCTGCTGCCGTGGCTCCGCGTCGAGCGGGGGCAGCCGGCATGATCTCCGACCTCCACATCCGCGGCCTCTCCAAGAGCTTCGGCGCTACGCACGTGCTCGACGACGTCTCCCTCACCCTGCCTGCGGGCACGGTGACCTCCGTGATCGGCCCGAGCGGCAGCGGCAAGTCCACCCTCCTGCACATCCTCACCGGCAGCCTCGCCCCCGACGCGGGGGAGGTGGTGGGCCCCGACGACGCGTCGTCGCCGTTCGCCTACATGCCCCAGCACGACGCGCTCCTGCCCTGGCGGCGTGTGATCGACAACGCGGCACTCGGCCTCGTGATGGCGGGCATGCCGGCGCGACGGGCCCGGGCGAAGGCCGGGGGGCTGTTCGACGCCTTCGGGATCGACGGCTCGCAGCAGCTGTGGCCGCGCCAGCTCTCCGGCGGGATGCGGCAGCGCGTGGCGCTGCTGCGCACCGTGGTGCAGGACAAGCCGATCCTGCTGCTCGACGAGCCCTTCGGCGCGCTGGACGCCATCACCCGCGAGCAGTTGCAGCGATGGCTGCTGGGCATCTGGGAGCAGCACCGTTGGACGATGCTGCTCATCACCCACGACATCCGCGAGGCCGTGCGCCTCTCGGACCGCGTCGTCGTGCTGTCGCCCAAGCCGGCGCGCATCGTCGGCGGGGTCGACGTGAGCCGGGACATCCCGCGCGGCGAGGGGTTCGTGCTCGCTCCCGAGGTGCACGAGCTGGAGCACACGCTGCTGCAGATGCTGGGCGGCCCGTGTTAGATCCACGATCGAACCCGCCAGCGCTATTCCAGCCGGCGGGTGCCGGTGGCGGAGACTTCGTAGCGGTAGCCGAGTGGGCTGCGCCATCGGATGGTGCCCGGGGTGACGGGTTCGGCATGCCAATAGCCGGCGGTCTTGGCGCGGTGTGCTCGGCGGCTGAGTGGGGCGAGGTTGCCGAGGTGGGTGAAGCGCGCCGGATCGGTGCCGAGGTAGGAGCGGATGTGGTCGATGTCCAACCTTGCCGCCGGGCGGGAGGAGAACGGGAAGGCTTCTTCGTCGCCCCAGGTGAACCGCACGGCTTCGCGGAGTGCCCGGGAGGGGCGGTAGCGTTCCTCGGGTTTGATCCGGGGTAGGTCGATCACGGGTTGGACGACGACGCGGCGGTCCTGGAGCAGACACTGCAAGGTCTCCAACGCCATGACGCCTGCTTGGGCAATGCGGGCGACGCCGGTGATGAGCGAGTCGGGGTCGAGGTGGACGACGACGGTGACCTTCGGTAGCAGCTTCTCGGGATCCACTTCCACGCTGCCGCAGGTGTGCCCGTCGCAGACCGGCGTCGCGGCCGGATGGTCGGAGGCTGGGTCGTGTTCTTCGTCGTCGGGGAGTCCGTCGCCGTGCGCCTCCGGAGCACCGTCGAAGAGCGGCTGCTGTGCCGCCCGTTGGAGCAGTGCGAGCGCGCGGGCGGGGTTGGCGAGGTAGCCCACAGCTCGGGCTTTCAGTTCTCCGACGGTTTCTTCTTCGTCGGAGGGTTCGAACTCGGCCAGCAGTTCGGCGATCTGCAGGAGTGCGGCGTCGAAGTACTTGGCGTCGAGGACGTCGAGCTGGCCGTAGAGCTGCATGACGCCGTGGCGGTAGCGGCCGACGTCGACGAAGCGGGCCTTCAGTTGCTTGCGTTCCTTCTCCCGGATCAGGTCGGGGCGCTGCTTCGCGATGAGGGTGTCCGCCAGGTCGAGGGCGTCGCCGGGTCCGAGTTCGTGTTGGCGTTCCATCCACTTGTCCGTGACCGCCAGTGCGTCAGGCGCGGGGAGGTCGTCGCAGCGCTTCGCCACCTCCAAAGCGACCCAGGCCACGACGTCGAGGTCCTGGACCGCGGTCCAGAGCACGGGGTGGCGGAAGCGGAGGTTCAGCGCGCGGTGGAGGTGCTTCGTCGCGGCAGGGACGGAGATTCCCATGATGCCGGCGAGTTCCATGGTGCAGAACTCCGAGATCAGCGGGCAGCCGTCGCCGCCGACGGGGAGGAGCTTCTCGGTGAGCTCGGGCAGGATCGTGGCGTACTCACCCGAGCTGTCCTCGACCCGGTACTGGACCGCCAGGTCCACCAGAGCCTTGAGCTTCGCGGCCTCCGCAGCGCGCTCTGCGACGAGGGCGGAGCTGAGCCGTTCGGCGGCTTCGACAGTGGCGGTTTCCATGCTTCACATTATAGCTCAAACGTGGCTCACTTCAAGGATGGCTAGCGTTTTTATCCGAGATTTCTTGGCTAGTTCTCTGCGCATGCTGGGGGTGGTTTCGACCCACACGGAGCTCGTTCCTCGCGCCGTGAGCTCAACCAGCTAGGGCCACCAGATGGTTGAGCTCGCCCGCGACGGAGGAGCCGGCGAAGGTCGAAACCAACTTCAGCGCCGGCGGGAACCTAGCCCCTGCACAAGCCCAGGGTGGTTTCGACGGACGCAAGCTGCTCAACCACCAAGAGCCTTTCGAC
>JAAYZP010000362.1 GCA_012514785.1 Propionibacterium sp.
GCCTCTTATGCCTTTTCATCATTGCCGCGGGCCTCGCCGCCGCACTGCTTGGCAATCACCTATCCGGCAACGACTGGATCTGGTGGGTCGGATTTGCCATCGCGGTCGCATTTGCCCTCTGGCTCGTGTGGCTGGCCCTGCGCCGGGCGCGCGTCTTTGGGTACGCCGAACTAGACGACGAGCTGCTGATCCGCTCGGGCATCATGTTCCACCGCGTGACGGTGGTCCCGTACGGACGCATGCAGCAGGTCAACGTGGAGACGGGGCCGCTGTTGAAGCGTTACGGCCTCGCGTCGGTCGAGCTGGTGACGGCGTCGGCGGGCACGGATGCGAAGATTCCCGGCGTCGCGCTCGAGGAAGCGGAGCGCCTGCGTGAAAAGCTCACCGCCCTCGGAGAAGCGAACATGGAGGGCCTGTGATTTTCGATCGCTCTTCCTCGCCTGGCTCCCCGTCTGAGCCCGGGCCCGTCCCCGGATCCGCCCCCGCGACCGGCCCCGCACACTACCCATCATCCGGGCCCCACCCGTCACCGGATCCCGCGCCGCACCCCACGTCGCATCCCGCTCCGCACCCCACCCCGAAGGCCGGCAAGAGCGGCCTCGGCGCGTCGGTGCCGGAAGGCGCCTGGCGCAAATTCCACAAGGTCTCCCCGCTTGCGCAGGGCGGAGCGCTGTGGGTGGTGTTCGGCGTCATTGTCTTCAACATCATCATCCAAATCCTCGAGACCGGCATGGGCGACCTCCTTGATAGCCTCCAGGACATCACCGTCACGGTCGTGCTGATTATCCTCGGCGGTCTGGTCGCCCTGACGCTCGTCGTCATCCTTTTCTCGTGGATTTCGTGGCGCTACCAGTCGTTCGCCGTCGTCGACTCCGGCGTACACAAACGCTCCGGCATCCTCCTCAAGAACCATTCGCACATGCGCTGGGACCGCATCCAGACGGTGGAGGTCGAGCAGAAGCTGTTCGGCCGGATCTTCGGATTCGGATCGGTGAAGGTCGAATCGGCGGGCGGCGAGCCGGCCACGGAGCTCGGCCTGCTCACGATGGAGGACTGCGGCAAGCTCCGCCGCGAGATCCTCACCGGTCTGACCAACGCGCGGGCGGGCCGCCCGATCGGCCTCGGCGTTCAGGTGAGCGACGTCGTCGGCGCCCAGAGCATCGAGGCGATTCCGCCGGGCGCAGGCACACAGATTCACGACGACGGTCGGCTCGGCTACGGCCAACCGCCCAGCTTCGAACAACCCGGCTACGGTGACCAGCCCGTGTACCCCGGCAGCCAGCTCGGCCAGCACCCCGGCCAGCACCCCGGCCAGCCCGTCTACCCCGAATCGGGTCAGCCGTATCAAGGGCAGCCCGGCGCCGAGATCCCCATCTTCGATCCCGACGACCTCGAACGCGACCGCCAGATCTTCGAGCTGCCCACCTCGCGTCTGTTCGCGTCGGCGGTGTTCAACACCGGGTTCATCATCGCGGTGTTCCTCGTCGTCGTCTTCATCATTTTGGCGCTCGCCATCGGCGAGGACGGCATCCTCTTCGCGATCGTCGGCGTCGGCTCGGGCCTGATCGCGTGGGGTAAGTCGCTCCTCGACGCCTACGGCACGAAGGTCTACCTCTCGCCGAACGGCCTGCGCGTGCGCTCGGGCCTGACGAAGCTTGTCACGCGGTCGATCCCGCCGCAGCGCCTGCACGCGATCGAAATCCGCCAGCCGATGCTGTGGCGCCGCAAAGATTGGTGGCGGCTTCGCGCCACGC
>JAAYZP010000363.1 GCA_012514785.1 Propionibacterium sp.
CGATCGTCCTTCGGAGCGGTAGTCTGGGGACGCCGCGAGACCTCGTAGACCCCACGATTCAAGCGGTTGACAAGGGTTTTCGTCTTGGGGGCGGAGTTGCCAAACGTACTACTCAGGTACCCAGTTGGGTCAGGCTTGAAATCGACGAGGGACCACCCTGGTCGAGGCTCGAGCCTGGCCCTTTTTCGCTGCCCAGACCTTCATGGACAACACGCCTCCGAAGCCGGCCTTCGATGGCCCCAGCCTGATGACAGTGCTGCCTGCCATACTTTGTCACGAGTCGAGGATCGGAACGAGACGCTCACCTACGGGCAGGAGGCCAAAGATGACCCACCTGGTGGTGCCACAGTGAGTGGCCCCTCTGGCGCGGACCTCACTCCGTTCCGAGTCATCGCCGAGTCGGTCGGCGCCGACGGTGGTGAACTCGTGGAGCAAGTGGCGGCCCTGATCGACCAGGCGCAGGCATTCGCGGCCGCGCAGGCGAACGCGACCTTGACTCTGCGGAACTGGTACATCGGACGCTTGATCGACTTGGCTGTGCTGCGCGAAGGACGCGCCGGACATGATCAGGAGCTTGTTGCATCACTGGCGCAACAACTGACCTCGCGGTACGGACGCGGCTACGACCGCACGACTTGCGCCGCGCCATCGCCCGCAAGTCGTTCGAGCGGCGCGAGATTGCCGACTCGCAGATCCCCGAAGGGTCAGGAGCGCCGCTGGACGCCTTCCGCGACCCGATGCTGCTGGACATGCTGGGCCTTGCGGATACGTTCTTGGAACGTGACCTCGAAGCAGCTCTCCGCCATGACAGGGAGTCGTTCCTCCTCGAGGCTGGCCGCGGTTGGGCGTTCATCGAACGCCAGAAGCGCATGACGTTCGACGGCGAGGACTACTACCTCGACCTGCTGTTCTACTCTCGGCCGCTCAGACGGTTGATCGCGGTGGAGCTGAAGGTTGGACGATTCAAACCGAGTTACCAGGGGCAGATGAAGTTCTAGCTCAAGTGGCTGCACCGGCACGAACGGCAGCCGCACGAGAACCCTCCCATCGGCCTCATCCTTTGTACCGCGACAAGCCGTGACCAGATCGAGTTGCTCGAACTGCACAAGGACGGGATCGTCGTCGCGGAATACTGGACGACGCTCCCCTCCAAAGCTGAACTCCAGGCCCGAATCCAGACGATCTACAGGGAGGCACAAGAACGGATCGCCCGGAGGCAACTCACGGGGATGGCGGAGGATGTTGATGAGTAGGGACTCGCACGCACCGGACGGGCTCACCGGCAGCAAGTAGTCCCGTGAGGCGGTCCAAAGCGACGAGGAGCCGCCGAGACCCGCACGTAGGCCCCGCGTAGTCAGGTGGCGATGCCACACAGAATTCTCCCCGGGAATCCGCCGCATCGCCTCTGGCATACTGACGCAAACACCCCCACCGACGGCAGGAGCGTAAACACCATGGTGACCAAGCAGCAAGCGTCCGAGATCATCCGCGACGCGCAGTTGCGGAGCGGCACGTCCTGGAACAAGATCGCCGAAGCCATCGACCGGCCGGCCGCCTGGACGGTCGCTGCGCTCCTCGGCCAGCACCCGATGAGCGCCGAGGAGGCGAGCAAGGCCGGCGAGCTGCTCGGGCTGGACGACGACGTCGTGTGGGCGCTGCAGATGCAGCCCCATCGCGGCTCGGGCAAGCAGGAGATCCCCACGGACCCCACGGTCTACCGGCTCTACGAGGCCCTCGACGTCTACGGCGCGGCGATCAAGGAGCTGATCCACGAAGAGTTCGGCGACGGCATCATGAGTGCCATCAACTTCAAGATCGACGTGGCACGCCGCACGGACCCCACCGGCGACCGGGTCGTCATCACCCTCGACGGCAAGTTCCTCGACTACAACTGGTGAGCGACGGGGTACAGGCGGTGGCCGGGGTCAGCCCGTGTCGCCGTCTGCCTCCAGGTCAACGACCTCGAACTCGAGCAGACTCGCGCCGGTCGCGACGGGCTTGCGCGATGCGTCGTGAGCGGCGTCGGCTCGGTTGTCACGCCAGGCTTCAAAGTCAGCCTGGGTGGCCCAGGTGGTGACGACGAAGTAACGCGTCTCCCCGGCGACGGGGCGCAGCAGTAGGAAGCCTTCGAAGCCGGGCTGGTCGTCCACGGCACGTTTGCGGGCGGCGAACCGGGCCTCCAGTTCGGGGCCGAGGCCTGGTGGGACGTCGATGGCGTTGATCTTCACGATGGACACGGGTGGTTCCTTCCGAGGGCGAGCCAGGTGCGTGCGCGGCGTCCGAGGATGCATGCGGCGGACGAGGTCGATCACCATGCTACCGACGACGAACGCCCGCCCGGAGAGGGATTACGGCGCAGCCGGTCGCTGCTCCCCTTCGCTGTGATCCACGAGCCGCTCCACGGGCTGCCCTGTGACCTCCGCGATGAGCTCGAAGTCCTTGTCGAGGTGGAGGACCGTCAGCCCGAGCACTTCACCACAAGCGGCGACGAGGAGATCCGGTATACCCGGCGCCCGGTGCTGACCTCGCCGCGCCAGCAGCCCCTGCACCTCC
>JAAYZP010000364.1 GCA_012514785.1 Propionibacterium sp.
AGGCCGCATCGTCGCGCACCTGCAGCAGGTCCGCGAGCGCCGGGTCGGACACGGCGCTGTTGGCGCCCGGGTTCGTCGGCAGCCCCATGTCTTGCTCCGCGAAGCCGGTCTGCACCTCGTCGGAGAGCAGGTACTTCGTGAACTCCACGGCGATCTCCGGCGACGATTCGGGCACCGCCCAGGCGTCACCACCGCCGAGCGTGGCCGTGGGGTCACCCTCGCCGCGCGGCACCGTCGGGAACGCGAACCAGCCGGTGGCCTCGCCGAGGCCCAGGTTGTCCTCCGTCAGGCCCTGCATCACGCCGGGCTCCCAGTGGCCGGCCAGTTCCATCGCCACCCTGCCGGTGGCGAGCAGGCCGGATGCGCTCGTCGGGCCCGCCTGCGCGACGGTGGTGAGGAAGCCGGGGTTGAACGGCTCGGCCGCCACGAGCTCCTCGAGGTCCTCGCCAGCGCGGATGAAGCACGGGTCCTGGAAGTCGAGCGAGGTGACCGCGTCGGAGAGCACCTGCTCCGAGCACTGCCGGAGCCCGAAGTAGTACCAGTAGTGCGCGGCCGGCCACTTGTCGCCGGCGCCCACGGAGATCGGGTCGATGCCCGCGTCCTTCAGCTGGTCGACGACCGCGTAGAACTCCTCCATCGTGGTCGGCGGCGCCTCGATGCCGGCGTCGGCGAAGATGTCCTTGTTGTACCAGAAGCCCACCACGCCCATCGAGAACGGCAGCGCGTAGGTGCGGCCGTCCACCTGCCAGCCCGCGACGCTGCCGCCGATGGTGCCGATCTCGTCGGCCGCGAGGTCGGTGAGGTCCTTGACCAGGCCCACCTCCACCTTGTCGGCCAGCTCGCCGCCACCGCGCTCCATGTAGATGTCCGGGGTGTCCCCGCTCTGCCAGGCGGCTTCGAGCTTCGTCACCATGTCCTCGTGCTGCATGGCCTCGATCTCGATCGTGAGGCCCTCGTGCATCGCCTCGAAGTCGGCCGCGACCGACTCGTAGTACTCCTTGCCGGGGCTGGAGTTGGAGTTGTGCCACCACGTGATCGTCTGCGCCTCGACGCCGCCGTCGGTGCCCGCACCTCCGGTGCCGCCGGTGGCGCCGTCGTCCGTGTCCCCGTTGTCGGCCGTGCCGCCGCAGCCAGCCAGCAGCAGCACGACGCCGGTGAGAGCGGCGGCGAGTTTCAATCCTGTTCGTTGCCGGGTCATCGTTGAGCCCCTTTCTTGCTGTTCACATCTCGTTCTCGCAACGTTTCGTGAACTAGTTTCGATTGCCCCCAACGATACCTTTTGGATTAGTTGTGTCAAGACCCAAAATGTGTTTGACGCTGCCCGGGGCGTAATGTTGGGCCTCTTCGTTCGGGCTCTCCGCCCGGCAGGGGGGTAGAAACAGTTTCGGTTACGATGGGGGCATGCGCAATCGATCCGATTCCGGTGCCGGGGTCAGCCTCGCCGACGTCGCCCGCCGCGCCGGGGTCTCCAAGGCGACCGCGTCCAAGGCGCTCAATGGGCGCCCCGGGGTGTCCGCCGAGTCCCGCGGCAAGGTGCGCTCCGCGGTGCGCGAGCTGGGGTACGAGCCGCCGGCGGTCCGCGCCGTCGGGTTGAGGCAGGTGGCCTTCGTGGCGGACAACATGACCACCACGTACACGCTCGAGGTCATGGGGGGGTCCATGCGGGCCGCCATGCACGCGGGGGTGGCGCTCACCGCGCAGTTCACGCCGGGCGACGGCGACTACGCGGGCCCGGTGCCGCTCGAGCCCGAGTGGTTCGACCTGGTGCACGGCGCCGGCTTCCTCGGTGTCCTCGCCGTCACGTCCCGCCTCGACGCTGCCGAGCTGGCGAAGATCGACGAGCTGGGCCTGCCCATCGTCGTCGTCGACCCCGTCGACCAGCTGCCGGCCACCATGGTCAGCATCAGCGCCACCAACTGGAACGGGGGAGTGGAGGCCACGAAGCACCTCGTCGACCTCGGCCACCGCCGCATCGCGTTCGTCCGGGGGCCGCACGCGTCGATGCCCTCCGAGGAGCGGTTCCAGGGCTACCTCTCCGCGCTGCAGATGAGCGGGATCGACCCGGATCCCCGCCTCGTCGCCGGCGACGACTTCACCCACGCCGCCGGCTTCGCCGTCGGGACCGAGCTCCTGCAGCTCCCGGCCAACCGGCGCCCGACGGCGTTCTTCGCCGCCACCGACGTGTCGGCGCTGGGCGTGCACGAGGCCGCGCGCCAGCTGGGGCTGCGGGTGCCCGACGACGTCAGCGTCGTCGGGTTCGACGACACCTTCCTGGCCGAGCTGTCCACCCCGCAACTCACGACGGTGCGCCAGCCGCTGGAGGACATGGGCAGCGCGGCGCTCCGGATGGTGCTCGCGCTCGCGTCCGGGCAGCCGACCACGCCGGGGACGATCCGGCTGGCCACCGAGCTCGTCGTGCGGGGGTCGACTCAGCCGCCCGGGTAGGCGCGCAGCAGCTCGGCCTCCTCGTCGCGGGTGAGGCCGGCGCGTCGGGGCCGATCGACGCCGCGGGCGATCTCGTCGTCGCGGGTGAGGTCGACGGTGGTGCGCATCGGCCGCAGGATCCCTCCCGCCTCCCGGTAGCGCGCGTTACTGCGGCGCATCATGCCGGAGGCTGCGGGCGGCAGCCACAGCGGCAGCGATCGCGG
>JAAYZP010000365.1 GCA_012514785.1 Propionibacterium sp.
GCGGAGTCGCCGCCGCCGATGACGGCGATCGGCTTGTCGCGGAAGAAGGCGCCGTCGCAGGTGGCGCACCAGCTGACGCCGCGGCCGGAGAGACGGTCCTCGCCATCGAGCCCCAGGCGGCGGTAGCCCGACCCCATGGCGAGCACGACGGCCTTGGCCCGGAACTCGGTGCCGTCCGAGTCCTTGACCACCTTGATCTCGCCGGAGAAGTCGACCTCCGTGACGTCGTCGGTGATGATCTCGGCGCCGAAGCGTTCGGCCTGCTCGCGCATGTGCATCATGAGCTCGGGGCCCATGATGCCCTTGGGGAAGCCGGGGAAGTTCTCCACATCGGTGGTGTTCATCAGGGCACCGCCGGCGTCGAGGGCGCCCTCGAACACCAGCGGCGCCAGGTTGGCACGCGCCGCATAGATGGCGGCGGTGTATCCCGCGGGCCCGGAACCGATGATGATGACTTCGCGCACTTCCGACATGGAACTCCTTCTTCGCCGATCGCAAAAGGCTGACCACTGCATCCTATCCGTGCCCGGCAAGCCACGGCTCCCACCCGCCGCGACGTGGTCCCATCGCCCGGGCTGCGGGGGTACGCTGGGAGCCATGAGCGACATCAGCCGGGACGACATCGAAGCGACGCTGGCCGTGCGGCAGGAGCGGGGGACCGAGATGGAGCCCGCACTCATCGACGCCATGGCGGCGAAGATCGAGGCGACGGTGCGTCGTCGCCACGAGGCGGAGGTCGCGGAGCGGAAACGTTCCGAGGTGGCGGCCACCAGCGGCCAGGGGGCCCGCATCGCCATCGCGATCGTGTCGCTGGTGATGGGCATCCCGATGACGGCGATCGCCGGCGCCATGGGAGGGCTGGCGGGCATCGTCGTCGTCTGGGTCGGTATTGTCATGGTCAACATGGTGTTCGCGATGCGGCGGCCACCGCAGAAGTAGATCGAGCTTAGAGAAGTGGATAGAGGGGCACGGAAGATGAGTCGAGTTACGAAGTTGTACCCGGACGCGGCGATGAAGCCGACGAAGTTGGAGGTCGTGGCCGGGTGGCTCGAGTTGCAGCCGTGGTTCCGGGGCAGCGTCCGCCAGCTGCGGGTGGTCGGCAACTTCCGGTTCGAGGACCCGGCTGGCGAGGTCGGGATGGACTCGATGCTCATCGAGTCGCGCGGCGACGTGTACTACATCCCGGTCACCTACCGCCCGGTGCCGCTGCCCGGATGGGCCGAATCCATGGGCGAGATGCACCACAGCGTGCTGGGGCACCGCTACTGCTACAACGCGCCCACCGACCCCACGTTCCTGACCGAGCTGCGCCGCGTCATCGCCGAGGGGGACACCCATTCGGAGATGCAGGACATGGAGGGCGTCCCGCTGCCTGTGACGGTCCGCGTCGAGGGCAACGGCGTCGCGAGCGACGGCAAGGTTCGCCTGATCCGTCGGCTCGGCACCTACTTCCCCGGGGACGCGAAGCTGATCGCGCGCTGGCGGCTCGACGGCGTCGAGCGCGAAGACGTGCTGGCCACCATCCACTGACCGCCCGGCGGGCTCAGCCCTCGTCGTCGACGTCGACGGCGGGTCGCGTCGGACGGCGGAACCGCCACGTGCGCACCCGCTGGACCACCTTGCGCAGCGCCTTGCGGTTGTCGTAGTAGGACTCCTGGTACTCGAACACCGGGAGGCTGAGCTTGAACTTCAGCGCCAGCATGCGCAGCGAGAAGCCGACGATCAGGCAGATCACGACGGTGATGTGCTCGGGCACCCCGAGGGCGTCGATGCCGACGTAGAGCAGCGCGATGAGCACGGAGATCGACGCGTAGAGCTCCTCCCGGAACACCAGGGGGATGCGGTCGCACAGCAGGTCGCGCATGATGCCGCCGGCCACGCCGGTGACGACGGCGGCCACGACGGCGATGATGATGCCCGTGCCCGCGGCCAGCGCGATCTTGGCGCCCAGGATGGAGAAGACGACCAGCCCGAGCGCGTCGAGGGCGAGGAAGAGGGGGCGGAAGTACTTCATCAGGCCCGCGATCGAGACGGTCACGATCGCGGCCACGAGGATGACGATGACGTACTGGGGGTTGGCCACCCAGATCAGCGGGTAGTTGCCGAGCAGGACGTCACGGATCGACCCGCCGCCCAGCGCGGTGACGAAGGCCACCATCATCACGCCGAACAGGTCCATGCGTTCGCGCCCGGCCGCGAGCGCGCCGGTCATGCCCTCGGCGGTGATGCCGATGACCCACAGGGTGGTGAGCAGCACGTCGACCCTCCTTCCGTCAGCCGTCCCCGGTTCGCCTCCGGTAATGCAGTTCGCCTGGCTTATACGGCAGGCGAACTGCACTATGGCAGGCGAACCGCCCGGGCGACGCCAGCGTTCAGTACGCGAAGACCTCGTCGACGGCGTCAGCCGGCACGTCCTCGATCCTCGCCCACCGCCACTTGGGCGCATTGTCCTTGTCCACCAGCAGCGCGCGCACGCCCTCGACGAAGTCCACCGGGATCATCCGCTCGGCGAGCTTCAGGTCCTGGCCGAACACCTCGGAGAGCTGCAGCTTCTCGGCGCGGCGCAGCGCCCGCATGGTGACCAGCACCGCGAACGGGCTGCGCGCGCGGATGTCCGCGGCCGCCTGCTGCGCCGCCCGGGACTCGTGCCGCTCGAGGCGGCCGACGATCTCGACGACGTCGTCGCCGACGTAGCATTCCTCGATCCAGGCCGACTCCGGCTCGAACAGCGGCGCGGGGAGCTCGCCGTCGGCGGACTCGTCGGCGATGCCGAGTTTGATGGCGTCGCCGCCGGTGAAGTTGGAGCTGGTGAGCGCGAGGTGCGTGCCGACGGCGCCGGCCCGGGAGAGGTGGTAGAGCATGGCGCAGTCGGGGAACAGGCCGATCTTCGTCTCGGGCATGGCGAGCACGGAGTCGGCGTAGACGACGCGGCGGCTCGCGTGGCCCGTGAGCCCGAGGCCGCCACCCATCGTCACGCCGCGCATCTGGCCGGTGACGGGGACGGGGGCGTCGGCGATCATCATGTCGAGCGCGTACTCCAGCTCGAGGAACCGCAGCCACGGGCCGCCGTCGACGATCTGCTCCCGCAGGGCGCGCACGTCGGCGCCCGCGCAGAAGCCGCGCTCGCCCTCGCCCAGGATCTCGATGGCGCTGACCTTCTTATGACGCAGCCAGTCGGTCATCACCTCGAACGCTTGGGCGAGCATGTCGTAGGTGAGGGCATTGATCGCCCGGGGTCGGTCCAGGATGATACGGCCGGTGCCGTCCACGATGTCGAATTTGATGTCCACCATATTTCCCGAGTCTATCGCCCGCCCCTCGCACCCCCGGGGGAACGGGCAGACTTAGGGTTAGGTGCATCTCCCGACCGGAATGGAGTTTTGATGGACCCGGAGCAACGAGCGCGATCCCTGCAGGCGATGCGCACCGAGACGTTCGACATGTTGGTCATCGGTGGCGGCGTCACCGGCGCCGGCATCGCCCTCGACGCCGCATCGCGCGGGATGACGACCGCGATCGTCGACTCGCAGGACTGGGCAGCGGGTACGTCGTCGCGGTCCTCCAGGCTCGTCCACGGCGGCCTGCGCTACCTCTACCAACTCGACTTCAAGCTCGTCGCGGAGGCGCTCAAGGAGCGGGCCCGGCTGCTGACGACGATCGCCCCCCACCTCGTGAAGGCGCAGCCGTTCCTGTGGCCGCTGAAGATGCCGGTCATCGAGCGCGCCTACTCGGCGATCGGCGTCGGCATGTACGACGCGCTGGCCGTGATCGGCGCGGGCTTCAAGAAGACCGTCCCGACGCAGCGCCACCTCAGCCGGAAGGGCACACTCGAGCGCTTCCCCGACGTCGACCCGAAGGCCCTCGTGGGCGCCATCGAGTTCTATGACGCCCGCGTCGACGACGCGCGCCTCGTGATCTCGCTGGTGCGCACCGCCGTGGAGCACGGGGCGGAGGCCGCGAGCCGGGTCAGGGTGACGAAGGTGCTGACGGATCTCACCGGGCGCGCGAGCGGCGCGGAGGTCGTCGACCTGGAGACCGGCGAGGAGTTCACCATCCGCGCCCGGCACGTCACCAACGCCACCGGCGTGTGGACGGAGCAGACCCAGGACCTCGCCGGCGGCACCGGCGGCCTGAAGGTGCTGGCCAGCAAGGGCATCCACGTGGTCCTGCCCCGCGAGCGCATCCGGGGGACGAGCGGCATGTTCCTGCGCACCGAGAAGTCCGTGCTGTTCATCATCCCGTGGCAGCGCTACTGGGTGATCGGCACCACCGACACCGCCTGGCACGAGCAGCTGCAGCACCCGGTGCCCACCAGCGAGGACATCGACTACGTGCTCGAGCAGGCCAACGCCGTGCTCGCCGATCCGCTCACCCGCGACGACGTCGTCGGCACGTTCGCCGGCCTGCGGCCACTGCTGCAGCCGAAGGTACTGGACGAGTCGAAGTCGACGAAGGTCTCGCGCGAGCACACCGTCACCGAGGTCATCCCCGGCATGGTGTCGATCGCCGGCGGCAAGCTGACCACGTACCGGGTGATGGCCAGCGACGCCGTCGATTTCGCGCTGGGCAAGCGCGAGGCGAAGCGTCGGCCGTCGGTGACGGCGAGGCTGCCGCTGGTGGGGGCCGCCGGGTTCGCGGCCACTGCCAACCGCGGCGACGCGCTCGGCGCCCGGTACGGGTTCGACGCCGAACGCATGGAGCACCTGCTGTCCCGCTACGGCTCCGAGCTGCCGGAGGTGCTCACGCTGATCGACGACGATCCCTCGCTCGGCGA
>JAAYZP010000366.1 GCA_012514785.1 Propionibacterium sp.
CAGCTCCACGCCCTTGCGGATCGCGGCCTCGATGTCGTAGGTGTCCACGAGCAGCGTCGTGTCCTCGCCAAGCGTGGCGATCTGCGCGCGGAACGCCTCCTCCTCCGAGTCGTGCAGGAGCGTGAAGGAGTGGGCGGCGGTGCCGATCGTCGGGATGCCGAAGCTGCGGCCGGCCTCGAGGTTCGACGTCGACGAGAACCCCGCGACGTACGCGGCGCGGGCGGCGGCGACGGCGGCCCACTCGTTCATCCGGCGCGCGCCCATCTCGGCGCAGGTCCGGTCGCCGGCCATCGCGGTCATCCGCGACGCGGCGGAGGCGACGGCGGAGTCGTAGTTGTAGATGCTGAGCAGCACCGTCTCCAGCACGACGGCCTCGGCGAAGGTGCCCTCGACGGAGAGCACGGGGGAGCCGGCGAAGTAGATCTCGCCCTCGGTGTAGCCCCACACGTCGCCGGAGAAGCGGTAGTCGGCGAGCCAGCCGGCGAGCGCGTCGTCGACGATGTCATGCTCCCGCAGGAAGGTGACCTCCTCGTCACCGAAGCGGAAGTTCTCGATCGCGTCCAGCGCCCGCCCGACGCCCGCGACCACACCGTAGCGGCGCCCGTTCGGCAGGCGACGACTGAAGAGATCGAAGAGGCTGCGCCGGTTCGCCGTGCCCGCCCGCATCGCGGCCTGCACCATCGTGAGTTCATAGTGGTCGGTCAGCAGTGCTGTCGTCATGGACGCACTGTAGTGCTCGTGCTGCGGGATGCGGTAACTAGTGGCAATGTAGGGGTGTGACCGAGACAACGACCGACGTGCAGGAAGCCGTCGATACCACCACGCAGCGGCAGTGGGTGACCATCGTCTGGGACGATCCGGTCAACCTCATGAGCTACGTGGCCTACGTGTTCCAGGACTACTTCAAATACCCGTCGAGCAAGGCCGAGCAACTGATGCTCAAGGTCCACAACGAAGGGAAAGCGGTAGTCTCGACGGGCAACAGGGAAGAGATGGAGCGCGACGTCATGGCCATGCAGAATTATTCGCTCTGGGCCACGATGGAGCCCGCGTGAACCTCCGCCCCGATGACATCGTCTGGCTGTTCGACGGCCGTGGCGGGATGCAGCGCGTCCTCGCCGACCTCGTCGGCGGGCTCATGGTGTCCGTCCAGCAGCTGATGCCGCCCAGCGCGCTGCACACGTTCGACGACCCGTTCTCGGCGATGGCCGCCGACTCCACGTTCAACGCCCGCGACGAGGTCACCGGCGTGCGGCTCAGCCGGCTCTTCCCGCGGCACCTCACCCCCGAACACGACCGCGAGGGCCAGGAATGGGAGGGGCTCGTGCGGGCCCGGTCCGTCGCGACGCACAGCAACGCCGGCGCGGTGCTCGCGGATATCGAGGAGTCCGGCGCGGTGGTGCCCGTCAGGGAGTCGAAGGTGAACGCCTGGCTCCAGACCCTCGGGTCGCTGCGCGCCGTGTGGCACGCCGACCTCGTCGGCAGCGACGCGCCCAACGCCGTAGCCACGCCGAAGCAGCTCGACGAGAACCCGACGCTCGCCACCCTCCTCGACTGGCTCGCCTACATGATCGAGGACCTGCTCGCCACCCGCGACGCGTGCGTGCGGGCGGGCACGGGGATCGACATCACCGAGTTCGAGGACTGGGAGTGACCGCGCACCTGCCGATCGGGGTGTTCGACTCCGGGTTCGGGGGGCTCACCGTCGTGCGCTCGCTCGTCGAACAGCTTCCCAACGAGGACCTCATCTATCTGGGCGACACCGCCCGCGCGCCCTACGGCCCCCGCTCGATCGCCGAGGTGCGCAAGTACGCGCTGCAGGGGCTGGACTTCCTCGTCGAGCAGGGCGTCAAGGCGCTCGTGATCGCCTGCAACTCCGCCTCGTCGGCCGCCGTGCGGGATGCGCGGGAGCGCTACTCCGTGCCGATCACCGAGGTGGTGCTGCCCGCGGCGTCGAGGGCGGTGTCGGCGACGCGCAACGGTAGCGTCGGGGTGATCGCGACGAGGTCGACGGTGGCGTCCGGCTCCTACGACGAGGCGTTCGCGGTGGCCAAGCACATCACGCTGACGAAGCAGGCGGCGCCGCGGTTCGTGGAGTTCGTCGAGGCCGGGGTGACCGGCGGCGACGAGCTGCTCGGGGCTGCCCGCGAATACCTGGCCCCGATCCAGGCGGCCGGGTGCGACACGCTGATCCTCGGCTGCACCCACTACCCGCTGCTGAGCGGCGTGATCAACTTCGTGCTCGGCAACTCCGTCACGCTCGTCTCCAGCGCGGAGGCCTGCGCCCAGTCCACCTACGGCCAGCTCACCCAGGCGATGTTGCTGCGCCACCAGCCCCGCGCCGCCACCCGCACCTTCTACACCACCGGCGACGCTTCGGATTTCCAGGGCATAGGACGTAGGTTGGTGGGCGGCTTCGTCACCGACGCCCGACGGATCACCCTCTAACGGTAAGGAACCACCATGTGCCAGAAGGTCACCTGCAACCGCTGCAACGCCCCCACCTGGAAGGGCTGCGGCGACCACATCGAGGACGCTCTTTTCGACGTGCCCGTGGAGCAGCGCTGCACCTGCCCTCTGTGATCAGCACGGGCACGATCCTCGGATAGGGTGTGGTCCCATGAGCTTCAAGCGAATCGACGGGCGCCGCGCCGACGAACTGCGCCCCGTCCGCATCACCCGCAACTGGTTGGATCACGCCGAGGGCTCGGTCCTCGTCGAGTTCGGGAAGACCCGCGTGCTGGTGGCGGCGAGTTCCACCGTCGGGGTGCCGAGGTGGCGCAAGGGCTCCGGGCTCGGGTGGGTCACCGCCGAGTACGCGATGCTGCCGCGCGCCACGCACACCCGTTCCGACCGCGAATCGATCCGCGGCAAGATCGGCGGGCGCACGCACGAGATCTCCCGCCTGATCGGCCGCTCGTTGCGCGCCGTCGTGGACCTGTCCGCGCTCGGCGAGAACACGATCGTGCTCGACTGCGACGTGTTGCAGGCCGACGGCGGCACCCGCACCGCGGCGATCACCGGTGCGTACGTGGCCCTGGCCGACGCCGTCGAACACCTGCGTGGGAAGAAGGCGCTCGTGGGGGAGCCGCTCAAGGACTCCGTGGCGGCCGTCTCCGTCGGCTACTTCCAGGGCAACCCGCTGCTGGACCTCGCCTACGAGGAGGACGTCGACGCGGACACGGACCTCAACGTCGTCATGACCGGCTCGGGCAGGTTCATCGAGGTGCAGGGCACCGCCGAGGGCGACCCGTTCTCCCGTGACGAGCTGGGCACGCTCCTGGACCTCGGCGAGTCGGGCTGCCAGCGGCTGACCGCCAAGCAACTGGAGGCGCTGGCGTGAAACCGCCGTCGCGGGTCGTGCTCGCCACGAACAACCCGAAGAAGCTCGCCGAGCTGCGGCGCGTCGTCGAATCGGCCGAGCTCGACGTGGAGGTGCTGGGGCTCAGCGACCTCCCGCGCTACCCGGAGCCGGAGGAGACGGAGCGCACGTTCCAGGGCAACGCCATGATCAAGGCCCGCGAGGCCGCCCGCCAGACCGGGGAGTTCGCCGTCGCGGACGATTCGGGGCTGGAGGTGGACGAGCTGAACGGGATGCCTGGGGTGCGGTCGTCGCGCTGGGCCGGGCCGATGGGCGACGACGAGGAGAACAACGAGCTCCTGCTCGCGCAGCTGCACGGCGTGCCGGCGGATCGCAGGAAGGCGCGCTTCCACTGCGCGCTCGCGCTGGTCGCGCCCGACGGCGAGGAGCTGGCTTGGCACGGCATCATGGAGGGGCGGATCGCGGACGCGCCGCGCGGCGAGAACGGGTTCGGCTACGATCCACTCTTCATCCCCGATCGCGAGTCGCGCACCACCGCGCAGATGACCCCGGAGGAGAAGGACACGATCAGCCACCGCGGCAAGGCCGTCCGGGCGTTCGTGGCGTGGCTGGGAGGCAACCGGTGAAGCAATACCTCGACCTGTTGGACCACATCATGGCCACCGGCGTGGACAAGTCCGACCGCACCGGCACCGGCACGCGCAGCGTCTTCGGCCACCAGATGCGATTCGACCTCGCCGACGGGTTCCCGCTGCTGACGACGAAGAAGGTGCACACCCGCTCCGTCTTCGGCGAGCTGCTGTGGTTCCTGCGCGGCGACACCAACATCGCCTGGCTGCACGAGAACAAGATCTCCATCTGGGACGAGTGGGCCGACGCCGACGGCGACCTCGGGCCCGTCTACGGCTACCAGTGGCGCAGCTGGCCCACGCCGTCGGGGGAGAA
>JAAYZP010000367.1 GCA_012514785.1 Propionibacterium sp.
CGGGCGGGCCACCGGCGACGACGCTCTCCTCGGCTTCGCCGCCCGCCAACCCGCGCAGTACGCGGCGCGCATGCAGGATCCCTCGACGCGGCTGTGGCACCACTCGTACTGGGTCCGGCTCGGCCGCGCGTACCCGGACGTGTTCTGGGGCCGCGGCAACGGCTGGGTGATCGCGGCGCTGCCGATGCTGCTCGACGCGACCGGCGAGGACCACCCGGAACGCGCGCGCATCCTGGAACTGCTGGCCGGCACCTCGGAGGCGCTGCTGCCCTTGCAGCGGGGCGACGGCACCTGGTCGACGGTGCTGGCCGACAACCGCCGCTGGCTCCCCTCCCCCGCCGGCTACCGCGAGCTGTCCGCGACGGCGCTCATCGCGTCGGGGTGGCTGCACGCGGTGCGGCAGGGCTACCTGCCCGAGCGGTTCCGGGAGCCGTCGGAGCGCGCGCTGGCCGCGGTCTCGGGCGCGGTGCGGGTCCGCGACGGCGTGGTCGAGCTGCCGGAGATCTCCGGCCCGACGATCCCCGTCCCCGTCGTCCCGCGGCTCGGCTACCTGTGGACGCCCACCGGCGCCAACCACCCGTACGGCGTGGCCGCGTTCGTCCTCGCGGCGATCAACCACGCCCGGCTGGGCTAGGGGGTTCCTAGCGCCGGGCCTCGAAGAAGTCCTCCAGCAGGGCGGTGCACTCGTCGGCGAGCACACCCCCGGTGACGCGGGGACGGTGGTTCAGCCGCGGGTCGCGCACGACGTCGAACAGGCTGGCCACCGCGCCGGCCTTCTCGTCGTACGCGCCGAAGACGAGCTGTTCCAGCCGCGCGCCCACGATCGCGCCCGCGCACATCGTGCACGGCTCCAGGGTGACGACGATGGTGCACCCCTCCAGGCGCCACTCGCCGACGCGCTCGGCGGCGCGCCGGATGGCCTCGATCTCGGCGTGCGCCGTCGGGTCCTGGTGGAGTTCGCGCTCGTTGCCCCCCGTGGCGATGATCTCGCCGGAGGGGTCGAGCACCACGGCGCCGATCGGCACGTCACCGTGCGCCTCGGCCGAGCGGGCGACGTCGAGGGCTGCACGCATCGCGTCGTGCCAGCGCGCGCCCATCAGCGGTTCGTCATCTCAGTCGTCGAAGGCGGCCGCCGCGCTCCGGAACTGGTTGCCGATCTTCAGCCGCTCCGCGATGGTCTCGAGGAGGTCGACGGAGTCGGAGTCGTAGTCGGTGGCGATGGACTCGAGCTCGAAACCGCGCAGGCCGCTGGCGGCGAACATCTCGGTGTCGCCCAGCGGGTACGAGTCCTCGTCGTCGTCATCGTCATCGTCGGGAACGTCCTCGCCGAGGTAGTCGGCGACGTCGCGCGCGATGGGCCAGTCGTTGGCAGCGGTGGCGTCGGAGAGCAGCACCTCGACCTGACGGCCGCGCACGCGCACGATCACGAAGAAGTCGCCGTTCACGGAGACGAACCCGTCGGCCCCGGAGTCGCCCGGCAGGCGGGAGAGTTCGCGGATCAGTTCGTCGAGGTCGTTGGCGAGCTCGAAGTCGAGGGGCACGACGACGGGTTCGCCGTCCTCGCGGTAGGCGGCGACGACCAGGTCGACGTCGTCCTCGGTGGCGTCCTCGTAGTCGTCATCCTCGAAGTCGTCATCGTCGTCGCCGTCTTCCACGAGGTCGAACGGCTCGGCATCTTCGTCGAACACGCCCATGATCGGGCTCCCTTCACTCGCTGCTACGGCAATTCCCAAGCACCTTCGCCTAGAGCACACTACCCCGGCCGGGCGGCGCGGGGCTAGGCGGGGCGAGAACTTTCTGGGGCCGCGGGGCGGGTGGGACGTCGGCGCCCGGATGTGGGAAAGTGGTGCCGTGGAAGTACGTGTCGTATCGCACCCCCTGGTTGACCATAAGCTCACGCTGCTGCGTGACAAACACACCGAGCAACCGACGTTCCGTCGGCTCGTCGAGGAGCTGATGACGCTGCTCGCCTACGAGGCCACCCGCGGCGTGCGGGTCCACCCGCACGAGGTGGAGACCCCCGTCGCGCCCACCGTCGGCACGAAGCTCGACTTCCCCTCGCCGATGGTGGTGCCCATCCTCCGCGCCGGCCTGGGCATGCTCGACGGCATGCTCCGCCTGGTGCCGACCGCCGAGGTCGGCTTCCTCGGCATGCTCCGCGACGAGGAGACGTACGAGCCCAAGACGTATGCGGAGCGGCTGCCGGAGGACCTCTCCGGCCGCCAGTGCTACGTGCTCGACCCGATGCTCGCCACGGGCGGCTCGCTCGGCGCGGCCGTGAACTACCTCGTGGGCCGCGGCGCCGACGACATCACCTGCATCTGCCTCCTGGCCGCGCCCGAAGGCATCGAGAACATGCGCGAGCTGCTGGACGACCTCGAGGTGCCGTGCACGCTGGTCGTCGCGGCGATCGACGAGAAGCTCGACGAGAACAACTTCATCGTCCCCGGCCTCGGCGACGCCGGCGACCGCCTCTACGGCCTCGCCCACTGACCGTGGACTGGGCCACCCTCTGGCCTCCCTTCGGGCTCAGCCTGCGCTGCGGCCCGCTGGAGATGCACCCCGTCCGCTTCGACGACATGCCCGCGCTCATCGCGCTGATCGACTCGGGCATCATCGCCGACGACGTGCCCAACTACCCGATGATCAGCCCCTTCGGGCTGGGTGGCTACACGCTCGACGAGCAGCGCGACTCACTGCAGTTCTGGTGGTCGACGTGGGCCAACCTCACGCCCGGGCGCTGGGCGATCCCGATGACCGCCGCCCTCGACGGCGTCATCGTCGGTGTGCAGGACATCATGGCCACGGACTTCCCGACGCTGCGCTCCGCCGAGACCGGCTCGTGGCTCGCCGTCGCGCACCAGGGCCGTGGCACCGGCACGCTCATGCGTCAGGTGATCGCGGCGTTCGCGTTCGACCACCTGGGCGCGCGCGAGCTGCACAGCGGGGCCTTCCACGACAACGCCCGCTCGCTCGCGGTGGGCCGCAAGGCCGGCTACGTCGAGAACGGGCGCTGTCTGGTGCGGCGCGGCAACGGCGAGGTCGACGTCGAGATCCGCACCCGCCTCCTGCCCGATCAGCTGGTGCGACCCGGGCACCCGCTCGAGGTGAGCGGCCTCGTCGGGTTCCTGGAGTTCCTGGGGCTCGACGCCCCGGCCTGACCGGCGGCCCCGGGCCGGGCAGGTGCAACCTGTGCGTCGACGACGCAGAGTACGTGACACCTGCCTCCGGCGTGCAGCCCCCAGTTTCCCTATCAGCCGGGACTTTGTTAACGAGTGCTGGTCACTACCAGCACTCGTTCACTATGCCCCTCCGTCACGATGGGCGACTCACCCAGCAACTCATTCGTCCACGACGTCAGCCCACGCGGAAGGATCTGCATGCGCTGATTCTACGTGATATCGCCGTTCCGCCGAACGCAAATCGACGTTTCGCCGAACTCTTATCGCCGTTTAGCCGCGACCGATCCGACGTTTCGCCAAACCCATCAGCCGCGACTTTGTTAACGAGTGCCGCTCACTGGCAGCACTCGTTCACTATGTCCCTCAGCTGCTCCCCTGCCGTTGCACCGCGGCTCCGAGTCAGGTACCGAACGAGCCTTTGCTATAGCTCCAAGGTGCATCGATGATCTCGAAGAGCTCGTGCGCGACCCAGTACATTCGTCCACCGCGTCCCATCGTTCCGACCTCACGCAGCCATCCCCGGCCCTCTGCATCCCGGAGGACGTTCCGCGCTCCTTGATTAGTCAAACCAGTCTTGGTCTGCAGCCGCGCGACGGTGACGAACGGATTGCGGAAGATCAGCTCGACCAAGGCCGGTAGACGCGACCTGGTCAACCCTGCTTCCCGGATGTACTCCTCCCGCACAGCCACTAAGCGCTCCGCCCGTGACACGGCGTCGTCCGCAGAACGTTGGACGGCCGTCAGGAAGAACTGGAGCCACTCCTGGATGGCCCCGCGCTCCCTCACATCCTGTAGACGCTGGTAGTACTCTCGCCGATGCTGCTCAAGGTAACCCGAAAGATAGAGCAGCGGCGTTTTCAGTCGTCCTTCTTCCAGCAGCATCAGATTGATGAGCAGGCGCCCAATGCGACCGTTGCCGTCGAGAAACGGGTGAATGGTCTCGAACTGGTAGTGCATGAGGCCGCACCGCACCAAAGTCGGCAAGTCACCGGGGGTATTCACGAACGCCTCCCAGTCGCTCAGGAGGTCACCGGTTTCACCCGGCAACGGCGGCACAAAGACCGCGGTGTCGGGGCTGTCGGCACCAAGAGCAGTTGCAGCGAACTCCCCATATTCCAACTATGCCGCCCGATTACTTGCTTCTAGCATTCGGGTCGCAAACGGACTTGGAGCGTCACCCCCACACTCCAAGTCTCAGCCCGGTCTACTTGGCATCTGCGCGCACACTCGGGACTTTGTTAGCGAGTGCGGGCCACTGCCAGCACTCGTTCACTATGTCCCTCAGTAGTAGTACGGGAACCGCGACCAGTCCGGGTC
>JAAYZP010000368.1 GCA_012514785.1 Propionibacterium sp.
CCCGGCCGGCAGCCACAGCGTCGCCGCCACCGGGCCCGAGGGCTACACGCTCACCGTCGGCGGCGCCTGCGCCACGGACGGCGGGGTGGCGATCGGCCTCGACCAACACGTCACCTGCGTCATCACGGCCACACCTCCCGACGCGCCGGAGCCCGAGCCCGGCGAGCTCCGGGTGGTCACCGTCGTGACGAACGACGACGGCGGAACCGCCTCGCCCGGCGACTTCGGCGTGACCGTGAGCCGCTCCGGCGGCACGGTCTCCACCGACCCGGGCTCCGCCGACGGCACCTCGCAGAGCCTCGAGGCGGGCGAGTACGTCGTCAGCAGCACGTCGCTGCCGGGGTACGCGACGACGTTCGGGGACGCGTGCGCGGCCGACGGCACCACCGTCGTCCCTGCCGGGGGCAGCGTCACGTGCGTGATCACCCACGACGACCTGGCCGGCAGCCTCGCCGTCGAGCTCACCATCCTGGGCGACGGCGACGCCACCGCGGCCGACTTCGGCCTCACGGTAAACGGCTCCGCCGCCGACTTCGGCAGCCGCACCGCGCTGCCTGCGGGCAGCCACAGTGTCGCCGTCACCGGGCCCGAGGGCTACACGCTGGCGTTCGGCGAGGACTGCGCCGCGGATGGCACGCTCACCCTGGGCCTGGACGAGCACGTCACGTGCTCGGTGATCGCCACCCCGCCGGTCACGCCGGACCCGGAGCCGACACCGACACCCACCCCGACTCCGAAGCCTGAACCGACACCGACACCGACACCGACACCGACACCGACACCGACACCGACACCGACTCCGACGGTGAAGCCGAAGCCCGATCCCACGGTGAAGCCGAAGCCGGACCCGACCGTCCGTCCCCGGCCCGGGATGCCGCAGACCGGCGTCGCACACGCTGCGACCGGGGCCGGAACGCTGATCGCGCACGGTGGCCCCGCTGCCTGGCTACCATCAGCGCATGCTGGAACACATCGGGGTAGCGGTCGTGCACGATCACGACCTCATGCGCGCAGGCCTCACCGCGATACTGCGCGCCGAACCCGACCTCCGCGTCGTCGGTGAGGCCGGCCAGGCCGTCGGCCTGGCCGGGCACACTGCGGAGGTGCGGCTCGACGTCGTGCTCCTCGCTGTGCCCGTGCTGGAGCACGACGACGTCCGGGCGCTGCGCTCGCTGCGGCGGCGCAACCCGGACGCAGCCTTCCTACTGCTGGGTACGAGTGCCGACGACGACAGCATCCACCTCGCGCTGAGCGAGGGTGCCGCCGGGTACCTGCTGCACACCTCGCCCCAGCAGAAGGTGGCAGAGGCGATACGTGCCGTGCACGCGGGCGAGCGCGTGTTCTCCCGCGCGATCCAGGAACGCCTCATCGGCGCCTTCCTCGAACGGGACCGTCGCGACGCCGCGCCGCCGGTCCTGCGCGAGTTGACCGACCGGCAGGCGGAGGTGTTCCGCGAGCTCGCACGAGGCCTGTCGAACGCCGAGATCGGCGCCCGGCTGCACCTCAGCGAAGCCACGGTGAAGAAGTACATCACCCGGATCCTGGCGACGCTCGGGATGCGGGACCGGGTGCAGGCCGTGGTCTTCGCGCACCAGAACGGGGTCACCGGCACCGGCAGGAACGGTCACTCCCCGTCGGCCAGCCGCTGACTCACCACCGTCGAGATGCCGTCGCCGCGCATCGTGACGCCGTAGAGGCTGTCCGCGATCTCCATCGTGCGCTTCTGGTGCGTGATCACCAGCAGCTGCGAGCGTTCACGGAGCTCCTCGTAGATGCCCAGGAGGCGGCCGAGGTTGGCGTCGTCGAGCGCGGCCTCCACCTCGTCGAGGATGTAGAACGGGCTGGGGCGCGCGATGAACAGCGCGAACAGGAACGCCACCGCCACGAGGGAGCGCTCGCCGCCCGACAGGAGCGAGAGCCGCTTCACCTGCTTGCCGGCGGGCCGGGCCTCGACGTCGACGCCGGTGTTCAGCCAGTCGCCCGGGTCCGTGAGGACGAGCTTGCCATCGCCGCCGGGGAAGAGCCGCGCGAAGACGTCCTTGAACGCCACCTCGACGTCGAGGTACGCCTTCTCGAACACCTCCTGGACCTTGGCGTCGACCTCCTTCACGATGTCGATGAGGTCCGCCCGCGTCTGCCGGAGGTCCTCGAGCTGTTCGGCGAGGAACTGGTGGCGCGCGGTCATGGCGTCGAATTCCTCGAGCGCGAGCGGGTTGACCCGGCCGAGCAGCTGCAGGTTGCGCTCCGCGGCGCGGAGTCGCTTCTCCTGCTCGGCGCGCACGTAACGCACGGGCTCGGGCTGCTCGTCGTCCTCGGTGAGCGCGGTGCCGTCCTCCCTGGTGATGACGGGCACCGGGAGCTCGGGGCCGTACTCGGCCACCAGGGTGTCGGGCTCCAGACCCAGCTCCGTGAGCGCCTTCTCGGTGAGCTGCTCGATCCGCATGCGGTGCTCGATGCGGGACATCTCGTCGCGGTGCGCGCCCCGGACGATCTCGTCGAGGTGGGCGCCGGCGGCCTTGGACGCGTGGCGGGCGCGCGTCGTCGCGGCCTCGGCGTCGCGGCGGTCCTGCTCCGCGCGGTCGCGTTCGGCGGTGGCCTGCTGGCGGGAGCGTTCGACGTGGTGGGCGAGCTCGAGTGCGGCGTCGTGCACGGTGCTCGCCACGGCGGCCTCGCGACGCAGCTGGAGCGCGCGCGCTTCCGCCTTCGCCCGGGATTGGCGTTCGTGCTGCGCGGCGCGCCAGAGGGCTTCGGCGCGACCGGCGACGGCCTTGGCCTGCTCCTCTGCGGTGCGCAGCCTGAGCCGGGCGTCCATCTCGTTCTGCCGCGCCATCCGGGCGTCGACGGCGAGGCCATCGCGCTCCTGCGGGTCGGGTTCCTCGACCTCGCTCTCGTCGCTGGCCGCGGCGAGCCTGGCCTCGAGTTCCGCCAGGGCCTCCTCATCGCGCACGCGGGACTCGCTCGCCTGCGCGATGGCTTCGTCGAGCCGTTCCGCGTCCTTCGAGGCAGCGGCCTGGCTCTGCCTGTGCGAGCTCAGCTGGTCGGCGACGGCGGCGAGTTGCGCGTCGGAGTCGTGGAGCCGGGACAGCGCGTCCGACTCCCGCTGCCGCGCCTGCGCGAGTTCCTCGGCGAGCTGCTCGGCCTCGAAACGGAGCCGGTCCAGCGCGCGGGTGCGCTCGGCCAGCGCCTCCTCAGCCTCGGCGAGCTGGTTGGTGACCTCCAGCAGCGACGGCGCCGACGTCGAGCCGCCCTCCACGAGCCAGGGGCGGTAGACGTCGCCGCCGCGCGTCACGACGGTGGCGCCCGTGTCCGCGACGATGCCCGCCGCCTCGACGCCGTCCTCGGCGAGCACCACCTCGCGCAGGAGCCAGCGCACGGCGGCCTCCACCTCGGGTGCGGGCCGCACGACGCCGAGCGCCGTGCCGGGGGCGTCGGCGGGTGGCTCGGTGCCGGCCACGACGACGGGGGCCCGTCCGAGGTCGGCCTCCGCCAGCTGCGCGAGCGAGCGGGCGGCACCGTCGAGTCCGCGCACGACGACCGCCTCCGCCGCAGCGCCCAGGGCGGCGGCGACCGCAGCCTCCCAGCCTGGCTCGACGGTGAGGAAGTCGCTGAGGCGGCCCAGCACGTCATCGCGGCCGGATTCGAGCAGGGAAGCGGAGCCGTCCTTGCGCTCGGTCATGAGGCGCAGCGCCTCGACGCGGGCCTCGAGCCCGGCGCGCTCGCGCTGCAGCTCGGTCTCCGCGGCGGTGGCGTCGTCGACGGCGCGCTGCGCCTGCTCCAGCGCGTCGACGGCCGTGTCGTAGGTGGCGTCGAGGTCGGACTCGTCGGCGCCGAGGCCCGCCAGCGAGCCCTCGGTGGCACGGTACTGCTTGGCCGCGGCCTCCGCGCGGGCGTGGGCCTCGTCGCGGCGGCGGGTCAGGCGCGCGACCTCCTCCTCCGAGGCGTCCAGCCGGGACTTGATGGCGCCGACACGGCCGGTGAGGCGCGCGAGCCCCTCCCTGCGGTCGGCGACGGCCCGCAGCGCCGAGGCGTACTCGGCCTCGGCCGCCGCGTGCTGCTTCTCGGCGCCGTTACGGCGCAGCGTGGCGTCGGTGAGCACCTCGTTCGCGGCCTCGACGTCGGCGCGCAGCCGGTGTTCGCGTTCGCGGACCTCCGCAGCCTCCTTCTCCAGCGCCTCGGGGTCGCGGCCGCCGACGTCGAGCTGCGGCTGGTTCTCGCCCATCCGAGAGCGCTCGGCCGAGATGGAGATCGTCGACTGCACCCGCTCCCGGAGCGCCGCGAGGCCGTACCACTGCTCCTGCGCCCGGTCGAAGCGCGACGACGCCTCCCTCAGTGCCCGTTCGGCCTCCTCCTCGCCGGCCAGCGCGGACTCCACGGCCTGCTCGGCGCGCAGCTTCGCGGCCTCCATCGCCCGCTCGTCCGCCAGCTCGGCCTCCAACGCCGCGCGGGCCGCGGCGAGGTCGTCGGCCAGCAGCCGGGCCTTCGCGTCGCGCTGCTCGGCCTGGATGATCGCGGCCTTCCGCGCGGCCTGCGCCTGGCGGCCGAGGGGCTTCAGCTGGCGTGCGAGTTCGCCGACGAGGTCGTTGAGCCGCTCCAGGTTGGCCTGCGTGGCATCCAGCTTCCTGAGCGCCTTCTCCTTGCGCTTGCGGTGCTTCAACACGCCGGCCGCCTCCTCGATGAAGCCCCGGCGCGATTCGGGCGTGGCCTGCAGGATGGCGTCGAGCTGCCCCTGGCCGACGATGACGTGCATCTCGCGGCCGATGCCGGAGTCGCTCAGCAGTTCCTGCACGTCGAGCAGGCGGGCCTGCGCCCCGTTGATCTGGTATTCGGAGCCCCCGGATCGGAACATCGTGCGGGTGATCGTCACCTCGGAGTACTCGATCGGCAGGGCGCCGTCGGAGTTGTCGATGGTGAGCTCCACCTCGGCGCGCCCGAGCGGCGCGCGCTTGGCGGTGCCGGCGAAGATCACGTCCTCCATCTTCCCGCCGCGCAAGGTCTTCGCGCCCTGCTCCCCCATCACCCAGCTGAGCGCGTCGACGACGTTGGACTTGCCCGAGCCGTTTGGGCCCACGACGCAGGTGATCCCCGGCTCGAACACGAGCGTGGTGGCCGAGGCGAAGGACTTGAATCCGCGGAGCGTGAGTTGCTTGAGGTACATGGCCTACTCGGCACCCGCCCTGTGCCGGGCCTCGAGGTTGCTGCTTCGCACGGAGCGGAACGTCCAGAACTTGTTGACGAGGAAGTTGATCGGCAGCGTGAGCAGGATCGCGATGAGCTGGGACCAGTACTCGCGCGAACTCAGGCCCCGATCCTCGTGGAAGTACGGTTCGGGCAGATAGAGCGGGCTGGTGGGGTTCGTCATCAGGAGCTTCAGCAGCGCGCCCACCACCATCGCCACCGAGCCTGTGGCGAAGAACGCCCAGAATTCCCGCCACCACCCGGCGTGCTTGCTGGACTGGAACGTCCACCAGCGGTTGAGCTGGAAGTTCCACACGTTAGCCACTAGGAACGGGACGAACCAGGCGAGCATGGTGAACCGGATGTTGAAGTCGGTGCCCGGGATAGACCAGAGGATGTTCTGCGCGTTGCCGGAGCCGCCGTTGAGTTTGTTCATCACGACGTTGACCGCCATGTTGACGATCACGCCGGAGCCGCCGACGATGCCGAACTTGATGAACTGCTGGAACGTTCGCCGGTAGCGGTTGAGGCGGCTCGTCATCGTCGCATCCTCTGGCAGCTCCACGCCGCTGGCGGATCAGTTCTGCGCAACCACCTCGCAGTCTCTGGTGGGAGACTGACCTGCCACCTCACTCCACATCATCCAAGGCGCATACAACGACCGGGGTACGGGAAAAACCAAGCTCAAGTTCACCATCCGCGAACGTCACTGCCTGCACGCGCCCCGCCCTCAGGTCTCGATTCGGCCCCTCTGTTCCTCCGGTGGACGCGGAGCTGGGACGCGCGAGTGGCGGTGTGGTGTTCATGCAGACATCGTACTCACTGATTGGCGCTCGGGCACGAGTGGACGAGTCGACATGCCCGCAGCCGGGACACCGCACACCCTCGTCGCTCCGCGCACTGGCGCCTCACGGGTGCGTAGAGCGTATGAACGGGCGTCGGTCAGTGGCGGCGCCAAGGCACATTGTCTCCTGCGGCCTGCTCGCCGTACTGGACCGACCACGGCCGACCGGCTCCGTGCAGTATGCCTGTGACGCGCTCGCGTACGCTACACTAAACAAATTAATCGCAACCACTTGCGGTTAGTGCAGTAGGAGGCTCCCATGTCCGCAACCGCAATCCTGGCGTCGTCGACCCACAGCGCGAGCGACACGCAGCAACTGGGTCGCGTCTACGACATGCTGACGGCCTACGAGGCACTCGACCCCGTGCCGCGCTACTACCTCGTCGGCTCCGCCGAAGACGATCCTGTCGAGCTGCCCAACGAGGTCTACCAGGTGCTGCGCCGCGTCGTGGACGCGATGCAGCGGGGCTTGTCGGTGACGATCTCGCCTACGTCGCAGACGTTGACCACCCAACAGGCGGCCGATCTGCTCGGCGTCAGCCGGCCGACACTGATCAAGGCTCTCGACGGGGGCAAGCTGGCGTACACGCGCTCAGGCTCGCACCGGCGGATCGCGCTCACCGATGTCCTGGACTACCGCGAGAAGCGACGGCGGGAGCAGTACGCGGCGATCGATGCTCTGTCGATCGACATCGACGAGACGACCGATATCGATCAGACGCTGGTTGATCTCAGGGAGGCGCGGAAGGCCGTGGCGGCAAAGCGCCGCGCCCGCTGAACCTTCTGGCCTAGGCTGGCCGTGTGTTCGCCGCCGTTCTCGACACCAGTGTCCTCTGGCCCAGTCTTCAGCGGGACTTCCTGCTGTCGCTGGCTGCCGAGGGCAGCTACGGACCCAAGTGGAGCTCGGCGATCCTCGACGAGCGGTACAAGATGACGGCGACCGCAGAACTTCTCTCCGTTGCGCCGGGGCTGCGCGAGGTACTTCAGTGAGAGGTATGGTTCCCGCCGACGCCTGACCCGCAAGATTGCTCCGACACCCCGCTTCATTTCAACAGGTTCACGAACAGCCCGAGGGAGCGGGAACCCTTAGCCTGGATCCACCGATGGCCTTCGCAGCGAGCGGTGCCAGACAGGTGCGCTGGCAAGACGGATCTCGCGAAGGCATACCCGGGTCGTACGAGGAGCGTGGCCGGTGCCAGCGTGCCTGGATGGCGTCGCATAGCGGAAGGAGCTCGGTGGATCCAGGATCAGTCGAGGCTTAGTCGAGAGGTCACCCTCGGAAGCGCCTGGAAGTTCCCCCGCAGAGCGCAGACGACTTGATCAGCGGCCAGATCGCAGTGGCGCTCCATTGGTGGAACGTTGAGTATTTGAAGGCTTGGACTGTCTCCAGGCCGGTGACAATGCCTCCCGGGGCAGCCGTGATATCGGTGGGTCCACAACCTCACGTCTGCAGAGCTGCTGCGCTGGTCTCCCCGATCGGCGACGACAGACGAACGATGCTCTAGGAGACGCCCGCCGCCTTGCCACTGGTGTTGCTGATGGGGACGTCTATACGGTCCCGGGCGACGACGACCCCATTCTTGACGACGTAACACTCCACGACGTGCTCGCCTCTGAAATCCGAGCGCTCCACGTGGTCCACCGATCTGGTCGAGTCGATGATCTGCCCTCGGATCATAACCCGGCGTTCCGCCTCCGCACCCCGGTTGAGCACTTTCCACTTTCGACACGGATGTCGGTGTTCGTGTGCCGCTCCTTCAGGTCGTCGCGGACACGCTCAAGAACGACGACGTTCTCACCCAGAGCCGCCGACGATGCTGAACTTGATGAACTGGTGCAGGATGCGCCGGTAGCGGCTGGAGCGGCTCGTCATCGCGGCACCCTCTGGCACTTCGGGCAGGTGAAGCTGGAGCGGTTCATGAAGGGGTGGCGTCGGATCGCCGCGCCGCACCGCGGGCACGGCAAACCCTCGCGGCCGTAGACGTTGAGGCCGCGCTCGAAGTAGCCCGATTCTCCGTTCACGTTGACGTAGAGGCTATCGAAGGACGTACCGCCGGCGGCCAACGCCTCGCGCATCACCCGTTCCGCCGCGCGCAGCACTGCGGTGGCCTGCCGGGGGCCGACCTGCGTCGTCGGGGTCTCGAAGTGGAGTCGGGCGTGCCAGAGCGCCTCGTCGGCGTAGATGTTGCCGATGCCGGAGACGAGCCGCTGGTCGAGCAGCGCGCGCTTGACGGTGGTGCGCCGCGATCGCAGGGTGCGGGCGACGTCGTGGAGTCGGAAGTCGGGGCCGAACGGGTCGGGTGCGATGTGCGGGACGGGGTCGTGGGCGAGGTCGCGGCGCAGTTCGAGCCCGCCGAACATGCGCTGGTCGACGAAGCGCAGCTGGGTGCCGTCGGAGAGGTCGAACAGCACGCGGGTGTTGCGCGGATGCTCGTCGTCGGCGTGCGCGATGCGGAACTGGCCGCTCATCCCGAGGTGGACGACGAGGGCGTCCGGGCCCAGCACGAGCCAGAGGTACTTGCCGCGGCGGCGGGCGTCGTCGACGCGCATACCGGTCAGGTCGGAGACGAAGGCCTCGGCGCCGCCGGGGTGCTGGCGGACGGGGCGCGGGTGGAGGACGGTCACGGCGTCGATCCGGCGGCCGACGGCGTGGGACTGCAGGCCGGCGCGCACCACCTCGACCTCGGGAAGCTCAGGCATCGCCCAACTCGTCGACGGCCATCCGGGCGGCGATCTGCTCGGCCCGGCGCTTGCTGGGGCCCACGCCGGTGCCGAGCACGCGGCCGTCCACGACGACTTCGGCGGTGAAGAGGCGGTCGTGATCGGGCCCCGCGACGGTGTGCTCGTAGCGGGCGGCCTCCCAGCCTGCGGCGGCGCAGCGCTCCTGCAGGATCGTCTTGAAGTCGGCGTAGTCGCCGCGCTCGGCGGCCGCGCTGACGAGCGGCTGGAACAGGTGGCTGATGAGCGCCTCGGCCCCGCCCATGCCGGCGGAGAGGTAGACGCAGCCGATGACGGCTTCCAGCGTGTCCGCGAGGATGGAGCGCTTCTCGTGCCCCTTCGTCGCGATCTCACCCTTGCCCAGCTTGATCAGGGGCCCCACCTCGAGCTGGCGAGCCACGTCGGCGAGCGCGACGGCGGAGACGACGGAGGCGCGCAGCTTGGCGAGCTCGCCCTCCGCCAGGTCCGGGTAGGTGCGAAAGATGTGGTCGGTCACGACGATCTGCAGCACGGCGTCGCCGAGGAACTCGAGGCGTTCGTTGCTGGGGATCTTCCCGGCCTCGTAGGCATAGCTGCGGTGGGTCAGGGACAGCTCAAAGAGCTGGGCGTCGACCTCGACGCCCAGCTCGGCAAGTTGTTCTACGAGTCGGCTCAGGCCTCGACGACCTGGCGACGGTTGCCACGCGGGCCGTACTGGCCGCACGACGGGCATGCGGTGTGCTGCAGGTGCGGCTCACGGCAGGCCGGGTTCACGCAGGTGACGGTGGGGACGACGGACGTCTTCCACTGCGAACGGCGCGAACGGGTGTTGCTGCGCGACATCTTCCGCTTCGGAACGGCCACGATCTTCTCCTTGGACTAATGCTTCTCTTCGATTTCATCCGCCAGCCCGGCGAGTGCTTCCCATCGGGGATCCACCTTGTCGCCGTGGTTGTGGCTCGGATCGTCATTCAGCTGGAACCCGCAATCGGGGCACAAGCCGAGGCAATCCTCGCGGCACAAGGGCGTGAACGGAAGTTCGAGTGCCACGGCGCTGCGGAGCGGTTCCTCGACGTCCACCGTCTCGTCGACGATGAGCCTCTCGTCCTCTTCCACCTCGCGACCGGGGTAGAAGAACAGCTCCTGGAATTCGAACGAGTCTTCCCCGTCGATTTCCTCCAGGCATCGGGAACACTGGCCGCTGAGTTCGACGTCAGCGGTCCCCGTTGCCAGGACACCTTCGACCACGGCTTCCAGCCTGAGTTGCAGCTGGACGTCGGAGCCTTCCGGCACTCCGATCAACGCCAAGCCCAGTTCGGCGGGAGCGGGCACCGTGACATCGAACTCCCGCATCGACCCGGCTCGGCGACCCACCTCGTGCACGTCGAAGACGTACGGTGAATGGCGATCCGTATGGCGATGTTCAGGCTTCATGGCAGTTGTCCCAACTCCTTAGCCGAGCATGACCTCGTAGTTGACCGACCGCCAACTGTACTCGTTTCGCCGACGTACGCAAAATGAGCGATGAGGGACTGTGTGGCGGAGCGAGCTCAACCAGCAAGCAGCTTAGACGGCTGAGCCTTTGCTCTTGATGGCTGAGCAGCGAGCGCCAGCGAGCGTCCGTCGAAACCACCCCGGAGCGCTGAAGTTGGTTTCGACCATCGCCGGCTCCTCCCCTTCGACCATCGTGCAGCGACTCCGTCGCGACACGAGCTCAGGGACCGCGTCGCGGGCGAGCTCAACCATCGGGTGGCCTTAGATGGTTGAGCTCACGGCGCGAGGAACGAGCTCCGTGTGGGTCGAAACCACCCCGGACCGGCGCAGAAAAGTCATCAAGAACTGGGGGGTAAAAGCGCTAGCCATCTATGAAATGACCCACAGTTGGGCTATAATGTGAAGCATGCAAACCACCACTCTCGCAGCCGCCGAACGGCTCCGCTCCGCCCTCGTCGGGGAGCGTGCTGCGGAGGCGGCGAAGCTGGACGCTCTGGTGGATCTCGCCGTCCAGTACCGGGTCTCGGACAGCTCGGGTGAGTACGCCACGATCCTGCCCGAACTCACCGAGAAACTCCTCCCCGTCG
>JAAYZP010000369.1 GCA_012514785.1 Propionibacterium sp.
CGCGGATGGGCGCGGGCTCGAGCACGATCGCGTCGGGGCCCGCCACGCACGCCTCGACGACGATCATCTGCTCCGTGAGCCGGGAGACCGCGAAGGGGGTGAAACCTTCGGGCAGGTCGTGTTCCCACTCGACGGGCGTGGCGCCGGCGGCGAGTTCCGGCGCGTCGCGCAGCGCGATCGTGGCGCGCACGTTGGCGGGCGCGTCGAGGTCGCCGATGTCGTCGGGAATGTCGTAGCCGCCGGGCGGTCCGACGACTTCGACGTCACCCTGGATGCGGCCCAGCTTGAACCGCCGGGTGGCGTCGCGGTCGACGTCGTGCCCGATCACGAGCCACTGCCCGCGGAGCTGGTACAGCCGCCAGGGCTGCAGCGTGCGCCGGTTGCCGTCGTAGTCGAAGCCGACGACCGTGCGGGCGAAGACCGCCTCGTAGATCGCGTCGAAGGCGGGCTCGGTGACGGGGATCTGGGCGCGGATCGCGGGCAGGTTGTCGAGGTCCGGGGCCGCGCCGGCGGCTCGCAGCCGCAGCAGGGCGTCGGCGGTGGCGTCCGCGCTCACCGACCGCTGCCAGGTGTGCGAAGCGAGCCCGAGGGCCATGGTTTCGGCGGCCGTGAACTCCACCTCGGGCAGCTCGTAGCTCCCCCGGTCGATGCGGTAGCCGTCCTCCTCGTCGAGGTACGGATCGTTGCTGCCGGTGCTGATGGTGATGCCGAGGTCGCGGAGCTCCTTCTTGTCGCGCTCGAAGGTGCGGTCGAAGCTGCGGGAGTCCCGGTAGCCGTCGACCATGTGGCGCAGCTCGTGCTTCGTGAGGTGCCGCTTGGTGGACAACAGCGCGATCAGCAGGTTCAGCACCCGCTCGGATTTCGCCGCAGACATCGCCACCTCCTCGCGCACAGCCTAGCGGGGTCTACCCTGGGGAGATGCACGTGGACCGCTACGCACCGTCGCCGACGGCGGACCTGCACCTGGGCAACCTCCGCACCGCGCTGGCCGGCTGGCTGCTCGCCCGGCATGCGGGCGGGCGGTGGCTGATGCGCGTTGAGGATTTGGATGCGGCCCGCGTGCGCGCCGCGGACGGGGCCGAGTCCCGCCAGCTGGCCGACCTCGCCGCGCTGGGGCTCACCTGGGACGGCGACGTCGTGCGCCAGTCCGAGCGCACCGGGCTGTACCGCGACGTGCTCGCCGGGCTCCGCGACCGCGTCTACGAGTGCTTCTGCACCCGCCGCGAGATCGCGGCGGCCGGCTCCGCCCCGCACGACGACGTCCGTCCCTACCCCGGCACCTGCCTCCGGCTGACGGAGCGGGAGCGTTCCCGGCTGCGGGATGAGCGCGTGCCCGCGCTGCGGATCCGCGCCGACGGGGCCGAGCAGGACGTCGTCGACGTGCACGCCGGACGAGTGCGGGGCATCGTCGACGACTTCGTCCTGGCCCGCGGGGACCAGTTCGCCTACAACTTCGCCGTCGTCGTCGACGACATCGCCATGGGGATCACGCACATCACCCGCGCCGGGGATCTCCTGGGCTCCGCGCCGCGTCAGGCGTGGCTGACCCGCCTGCTGGGCGGCACGCCGGCGACGTACGCGCACGTCGGCGTCGTCGTCGGCGCGGACGGGAAACGGCTTGCCAAGCGCGACGGCCCCCTGACGCTCGCCGGGGCCGGCGGCCCGGCGCGGGTGTTTCCGCGGCTGGCGTCGTCGCTCGGGCTCGGACCCTGCCGTGACACCGACGAGGCGCTGGCGGCGATGCCGCCCGGTCAGGGGTTCTGGACGTCGAGGATATCGATCACGTAGACGAGCGTCTGGTCGGGTTCGATCGACGGCGCGGTGGTGCGGCCCTCCGGGTAGGCGAGTTCCGGCGGGACCACGAGCAGCACGCGTGATCCGGCGGTCTGGCCCTCGAGGCCCTGGCGCCAGCCGTCGATCAGGCCCTCGAGCCGGCCGGACTGCGGGGCCCAGGCGTCCTCGAACACCTCGCCGCTGGCCCAGACCCAGCTGCGGTACTTCACCTGGATCACGGACTCGGACGTGACCGCGGCACCGGGGCCCTCCACGAGCGGGGCCACCTGGAGCTCGGCCGGCGGCTCGGCCGCGGTGTCGATCGTCGCCTCCGGGACGCCCTCGTTGTCCTCGGTGACGCTCGGCATGCCCTCGACGGGCTCGACCGGCTCGCCGGTGACCTCCTCGAAGTTGGCCGAGATGATGTCGATCACGAACAGCAGCGAGTCGCCCGGGTTGATGGAGCCGTCCTGGTTGCCCTCCGGGTAGCCGTCGGAGCTCGGCATGCCGATGAGCACGCGGGAGCCGACGCTCTGCCCCTCGAGGCCCAGGCGGAAGCCGGGGATCACGGTGGCGAGCGCGGTGGTCCACGCGGTACCGCGCTCGTAGGAGGAGTCGAAGATCTCGCCGGTGGTGCCGTTGATGCCGACGTAGTGCATCGTCACGACGGAGTCCTGCGTGAGCTGCTGGGTGCCGTCGGAGGGGCGCAGCACGCGGGTGGTGGTGCTCGCGATGCCCCACGGCGACTCGAAGGTGA
>JAAYZP010000370.1 GCA_012514785.1 Propionibacterium sp.
CGCATCCAGCTGCTGCAGGCCATCGGCTACCGGCCCACCTTCTACGCGCTGCCCGAGACGACGGGCGAGGTGCGGGTGGCGCTGCGGCTGGGCGGTGGCGCGGCGGGCTCGGACGGGCGCGCCGTCCGCCCGCAGCCCGTCACGCCGACCTCGGAGACCAGGGTGCTGCCCGCGCGGCTCGGGCTCAACCTGCTGCCCGCGAAGCTCTACGCCACCCCCGTCGACGCCGGCTACGCCAACCACTACGGCTACACCGCCGATGTCTCCGCGACGCTCACGTTTCGGATCGTGCCCGTCCCGCCGCCGCAGGGCGCGGACGAGCTGCGCGTCGTGCCGGATCTCACGGCGTCCACCGCGCCCACGGTGGCTGCTGCGCGCGCCGCGCTGGCTCCGCTGGGGCTCGTCCCCCGTTTCGTGGCCTCCGACGGGGCAACCGTCGAGCCCGCGGACGACGACGAGGTCACGGCGCAGACGCCTACCGCGGGCGTGATCGTCGGGCTGGGCGACGAGGTGACGCTGACCGTCGACGCGACGCCCTGACCCGTCCGCGCGCGGCTCCGGAGGATGCTCAGGGCAGCCTTTCCTTGCTTTACAAGCATGTTTATCCGACGTATCACTAGAAGTATGGTGTGGAACTTCTTGACAGGCCTTCGCCAGTACCCGGTGGTGGTCGCGACGCTGATCGTCGCGCTCATCGGTGGAGCCCTGGAAGTTGCCGGCCAGCCCACGGCGGCGCGTTGGGCGATCTCCGCCTTCGACCTGGTCATCGCTCTCATGCAGGCCCGCGGGATGGTGGACGACCTGCGCGCGGGCACCTACGGGATCGATCTGTTGGCCGTCACCGCCATCGGCTCCACGGTGGCGGTGGGGGAATATTGGGCGGCGCTGGTGGTGTGCCTCATGCTCTCCGGTGGCGAGGCCCTGGAGGACTACGCCAGCAGTCGCGCCAAGCGCGAACTCACCGGGCTGCTGGAGAACGCGCCCAGCACCGCGCACCGCCTGGGCCCGGACGGCCAGCTGACCGACGTCCCCGTCGAGGACGTCGTCGTCGGGGATCGCCTCTTCGTGCGGCCCTTCGAGGTGGTGCCCGTCGACTGCGTGCTGATCTCTGAGGCAGCCACCCTGGACGAGTCGTCCCTCACCGGCGAATCGCTGCCCGTCGACCGCCGGCGAGGGCAGGAGGTCCTCTCCGGTGCGCTCAACGGGGGTGAGGCGATCGAGGTCCGGGCCACCGCGACGGCGGCCGAGTCCCAGTACCAGCGCATCGTCGAGCTCGTTCGGGAGGCGCAGGATTCGAAGGCGCCGTTCGTGCGACTGGCCGACCGCGTCGCGGTGCCCTTCACCATCGGCGCCCTGGCGCTGGCCGTCGGGGCCTGGATCGTCTCGGGTGACCCCACCCGCATGGCCGAGGTGCTCGTCGTGGCCACCCCGTGCCCCCTGATCATCGCCGCGCCGGTGGCGTTCATGGGCGGGATGTCGCGTTCGGCGCGAGGCGGCATCATCGTCAAGAGCAGCGCCACGATCGAACAGCTGGCGGCGGTGCGCACCGCCGCCTTCGACAAGACCGGCACCCTGACCTACGGCGAGCCCCGCGTCACCGACATCCACGGCGAGGGCGCGCGCACCGACGAGCTGCTCACCGTGGCCGCAGCGGTGGAGCAGTACTCCAGCCACCCCCTGGCCGAGGCCATCGTGGACCATGCCCGCGACGTCGGGCACGACGTCCCCGCCGCCCGGGAGGTGACGGAGATTCCGGCCAACGGCGTGCGCGGCACGGTCGGCGGCCGCGTCGTCGCGGTCGGCAGTGCCCGCTTCATCCAACGCGAGACCGGCCGGGAGTTCCTCCCGCTGCCCCACGGGGCCACGGCCGTGCACGTCGCGGTCGACCAGCGCTACGCCGGGTACCTCGCCCTGGCCGACGAGCTGCGCGTCGAGACCCCCGCGACGATGGCCGCCCTGCACCGCGCCGGGGTCCGGACGACGATGATGCTCACCGGCGACGGCGAGCCTGTCGCCCGCCACATCGCCGGCCAGGCCGGCATCGACGACGTCCGCGCCGAACTGCTCCCGGAGGACAAGGTGGAGGCCGTGCGCGCCGCGGAGCAGCAGCCGGTGATGATGGTCGGGGACGGCGTCAACGACGCCCCCGTGCTGGCCGTGGCGGACGTCGGCGTCGCGATGGGGGCACGGGGCTCGAGTGCGGCCAGCGAGTCCGCCGACGTCGTCATCACCGTCGACGACCTGGCGCGGGTCGCCCGGGCCGTGCACATCGGCAAACGCACCATGCGGGTGGCCTGGCAGGCGATCGGCATCGGCCTGGCCATGTCCGTCGGGCTCATGATCGTCGCGGCCGCCGGGATGCTGCCCGCCATCGTCGGCGCCTGGCTCCAGGAGGTCGTCGACCTGGCCACCATCCTGTGGGCGCTACTGGCCATGCGGCCCAGCCGCGCCGAGCGCGCGGAGGTCAGCCAGATGGGCATCGATCTGGCGGCGTCGGAGCAGCCTCACGCGGAGCCGGTCCTCAACTGACGCCGGCCCGCCGTACGGCTAACGCCGGGCGCTCGGATCCTGGACGTAGTCGATCAGGTAGTCCCGCTCGTCGGTGAGTTGGTCGATGCGGAGCTTCACGACGTCGCCGATCGAGACGATGCCCTGGAGCTCGTCGGCGTCCACCAGTGGGACGTGGCGGATGCGCCGATCGGTCATCGTCCGGGCGGTGTCCTCGACCGAGTCGCCGGGGTTGCAGGTGTGGACGGGTGCCGTCATCAGGTCGGCGACGGTGGACTCGAGCAGGTCGGCGCCCTCGGCGGCCAGCCCGCGCACCACGTCGCGCTCGCTCACGATGCCTTCGACGTGGCGGCCGTCGGCGGAAACGACGACGGCACCGATCTGCTCGTCGGCCATGAGCGTGACGAGGTCGGCCACGGTCGCTATGGATGGGATGGTCACCACGGAGGTGCCCTTATTGCGGATGATGTCTTGGAGCTGCATGGACTGACGTTACTCCGAGCCCGCCGCTATTTCAGGCGCTGGCCGGAACCCGCCTGCGCGCTTCGTCAGTCGTCGTGAGACGTCCGCAGCCCGCGGCC
>JAAYZP010000371.1 GCA_012514785.1 Propionibacterium sp.
GGCGGGGCATCGAGCGCGCTCATCACGCAGATCCGTCTCCCCCGCGTGCTGGTCGCCGCGCTCGTGGGCGGCGCACTGTCAGTCGCCGGCGCCGCCATGCAGGCCATTTTCCGCAATCCGCTCGCAGAGCCCGGAATCACCGGCGTGGGAGCGGGCGCGGCAACGTTCGCCGTCATGGCTATCATTACTGGTCTATCCCAGGTTCACCCGCTGCTGCTCCCCGGCGGCGCCTTCATCGGCGCCCTCCTCGCAACAGTCGTTGTTCAAATTGCCGGCGGGCGCAGACTCGGCACATCGAGCGCAACACTACTGCTCGTGGGCATCGCACTGAATTCGTTCCTTGGCGGGCTCATCGGCGCGATGATCGCCAACGCCCCGGATTCAGAGGACGCCCGGTCGGCCGTGTTCTGGCTCAACGGCGACCTCACCGGCCGCACCATGAACGACGTGAGCCTCATCGTCTTGCCCATCATCCTCGGCACGGCCGTCATCCTCATCCACTCCCGCGAGCTCAACCTGCTCAGCCTCGGCGAGGCCACCGCCCAAAGCAGCGGCGTCCCGGTCAAGCGGGTGTCCCACATCGTCCTCGCCTTCGCGGCGCTTGCCACGGCCGGCGCCGTAGCGACGACGGGCGTGATCTCGTTCGTCGGCCTCGTCGTGCCGCACATGATCCGGCTCGTGGCAGGCGCTAACCATCGCTTCCTCCTGCCGGCGTCGTTCATCTTTGGCGCCGCCTTCCTCATCGTCGCCGATACCGGCGCGCGGATGCTCTTCAACCCCGTCACCCTCCAGACCGGCGTCATCACCGCCCTCATCGGCGCGCCATTCCTCCTTGTCCTCGTCATGCGAAGCAGGAACATCTCATGAGCGCGATTCGACTGACGGACATGCACGTGGCCTACGGCAAGCGGCCGATCCTCGCCATCGACGAGCTCGAGCTCAGGGACGGCGCCGTCCACGGCCTCATCGGCCCCAACGGCGCAGGCAAATCCACACTCCTCAAGGCCATGATCGGCCTCGTCCCCCACGCCGGGCGCGTGGAGATCGACGGCGAGGACTTCAGCGCAATGGCATCGCGCGAAAAGGCGCGGCGCGTCGCCTACCTCGCCCAGGACGCCCTCGTCGGCTCGTCGTTCACCGGGCGCGAGGTCGTGGACATGGGGCGCTACGCCCGCCAGCCGCGCTTTACCACGCGAACGGTCGACGACGACGTCATGGTCGACCAGGCGCTGGCGACGACGGGCGCCGACGCGTGGGCCGACCGCTCCACCGTGGCAACGAGTGGCGGAGAACGCCAGCTAACCGGCCTATCCCGAGTCCTTGCGCAGGACACCGCTGTGCTGCTCCTTGACGAGCCGCTGTCCGCGCTCGACCTCTCGCACGAGACGCGGGTGCTCAAAGTGCTGCGCGAGTGGGTGCAGGGCGGTACCGGCCGCTCCGTCGTCGTCGTTCTTCATGACCTGACGATGGCCGCACGTTTTTGCGACGAACTCGTGTTCCTCCAACCCCAGCCGACGGGGGCGCGGGCGTTCGCGCAGGGGGCGCCGCACGAGGTTCTCACAACTCAGTCGATCGCCGACGTCTACGGCGTGAACGTGGACGTGCGCCGGAGCGACGTCACGCAAAGTTTGGTCGTCACTGCTCTGTGACGGCATCACCAAGAAAGGTACTCATGAAAAATCACCTGAAATCCATTGGCGCTATCGCCGCGGCAGCACTATTCCTCGCCGGCTGCGGCTCAGACGCGGCAGAAGAGACGACGCC
>JAAYZP010000372.1 GCA_012514785.1 Propionibacterium sp.
AAAGAGAAGCCTTGATGAGTCGAGATACATTGAGATAACAGACTGGTATCTCGACCTTTTGGCCGCGGTCTATCTCGTCTGTTGGCCTGAGATTGAGGAAGTGCTCGGTTCGGGCGCGGCCCAGGAACGGGTCACCTATTCAAGCCGCATCAAGACCGAGGACACGATCGTAGAAAAGCTGGCTCGGCAGAGAACCAGGCTCGACCGGGTACAGGACTTTGCTGGTGGTCGTTTCGACATCGACTGTCGACTGGGCGAACTGCGCGCCATAGCCTCTCGGATCCAGGGTGTCATCGAGGCGTACGGAATTTCAGTGAAGGTGAAGGAATACCTGGCGGAAAACCAGCAGGGATACCGCGCCATCCACCTTCACATCACCAGTTCGGCAGCCGGACGGGTCGAACTCCAGTTGAGGACTGCGTTACAGGCTGCATGGGCCAACACCTATGAAGTGCTGGCTGATGTCGCTGGACGTGGAATTCGTTACGACAGCGATTTTCTCACGGGCGATGAAGTTTTCGACAAGCTGGCACACGAGCTCAGGCATGCGAGTGATTCGCTCTACAAGTTCGAGCTTGCCCTGGATCAACTTCCCCCTGAGCTGTCGCATCCTCTGGATGAGACGCACGGTAGGATCCACCAAGAGCTGTCGAAAACCAAGAAACTACTGATAGAATCGCTGGACCGGCTTGCCAGTGACATTGTTGATCGTGGAAGGAGTACCCCATGAAGTCCTACGTCATCGAGTACGACCGCCGGTCCGGCAGCGTCGAGGTCGAGGAGTTCGTGGATCGGATGGAGGCAACCCGTGCACGTCTCGTGAAGACCCGCACTCGCGCAAGCCGCGACATCGAGGTCGTTTCCGTGAACTCGAGGTCTGAGGAGTCTCTCCGTCGTTCGCACTCGCGGTATTTCATGCGTGAGACCGCGCTTCATTAGAGCACGCACCGTTCCGGCCCCTGACCTTCCTAAGGTACAGGGGTCGTTTTTCAGGAGCGGTACCCCAGGGGCCGGTGGATGCGGATCGTCACCGGATCGCCGACCTCCGGCCGTGCCCCGTGCACCGTCGCACGGAACACGGTGTCCAGGGCGTCGAGGGTGAGTGACCAGGCCCCGGCGTCGTAGAGCACCGACCTGACCTGCGCCGGAATGCCGTCGGCGCCGGCGGGGAGCACCTCGACCATGTCGGGCAGGACCGCCAGCGTCAGCGTCGAACCGGAACCCATGACCTCGGCGGGGGCGGGGAGGGCGGGGGCTGCGGCGGCGTCGAGAAGCGTGGCGTCGGCGATGAACGCGGCGACCTCCGCGGTGGCGGGGCGGGAGACCAGGTCCTGCGGGGTGGCGATCTGCTGGATCCGTCCCCCGCCGAGGACGACGATGCGGTCCGCGATGGACAGCGCCTCGGTGCGGTCGTGCGTGACGTGGACGGTGGTCAGCCCCTCGCGGCGGGTGAGGGTCACGAGCTCACGGCGGAGGCTGTCGCGGAGGGGCTCGTCGAGGGCGGAGAGG
>JAAYZP010000373.1 GCA_012514785.1 Propionibacterium sp.
CGCGCCCACGAGGACCGATGCGGAGCACGTCCGTGTGCGGCTCACCTCGGGCGCGATCACCCCGGCCTGATCAGCGTCGGCGCGCCCAGAGCCCGAAGGCGAGCATGACGACGCCCAGGTCCACCAACGCCCACGCGATGACCTTGTAGACGCCCGTCCGGCTGAACTCCGCGATGGTCATGGACGCCGGGTCGAACACGAATCCGAGCGCGACGTGCACACCCAGCGCAACCGCCGCGATCACTGCGCCCCAAAGGATCACGCTGCCAGCGCCCATGCTGCGCCGCAACATGCTGCCCAGCGCGATGCCGGCCGCCGTCGTCGCCAGCAGGAGGAACGCGGAACTCAGCGACGACAGCCCCTGCCCCACACCCCAGGACGGGAGCCGCAGGAAGGCGCCCGCGCCGCCTACCAGGAGCGAGGCGACGAAACCGGCCCCGGCCACGACCCACAGCAGCCCGGCGCCGGTGGAGGCCTCCTTCGGACCCGGCCCATACGCCGGGGCCGGGGGGCCGCTGTACCCCGCGTGCTGGGGTGCGTAACCGGGCTGCGCCCCGGGGGCCGACTGTCCGCCGTAGCCCTGCTGGTAGCCGAAACTTTGGTCGTGCTGCTGCCAGGGACCCTGGCCGTGCGGAGAGGTCATGCCTGCACCGTATCGCCGTTCGGGGTCGCCGATTCAGACCTGGGAAGTGAGATCGCGGAGGTATTCGCGATCCCCCAACAGTTCGAGCCGACGCCACAGCATGCTGCCGGGCACGGCCTGGCTGGCGTGCGCGTCGATGGCCCGACGCTGGGCGTCGCGCACCACCTCGAGCGCATGGTGCAGCTCGTCGGCCGGGTAGCCGCACAGCCGGGCCCCGAACTCCTCCTCCAGCACGCGCGTCACCTCCACCGGCAGGGCCCAGCCGAGAACGCGGATGCCGTGCGACGCGGCCACCTTCATCGCGACCTCGCTGGCCACCCTGTGATCCGGGTGCCCCGTGACGCCGTCGCGCGGATCGAACACCAGCACCAGATCCGGCGCGGTGCGCGCGAACGCGCCCTGGATCCGCTGCTCCAGCTCGAGCCGGTCCACCGACTCCAGGCCGCCGTCGGGGAAGTTCGCCAGCTCCACCTCGCGTACCCCCAGCGATTCGCCGGCCCGACGCAGCTCGGCCTCCCGAACCGCCCCGAGGTCCGTGTGCCCGCCGAGCGTCGAAGCCTCACCGCGCGTCAGACACAGGACGTCCACGTCCGCGCCCCGCCGGACGAACGCGTGGATCACGGCGCCCAGGCCGAAGGACTCGTCGTCGGGGTGAGCCACCACCACGAGCACGCGGCGCGTCTGGCCGAGAGTGTTTGCCATCGTCGTCTTCACCATGGACCCATGATACCCCTAGGGGTATAGAGCCGGGCGGTCGGCGCGAAACGCGACGACGCCCTCCCCCGCTGCGGGGGGAGGGCGTCGTGACATTCGCGAGAGGCGGGTGGCCTACTCGGTCAATTCGTCGCTGGCGGTGGCCTCGAACTCGGGGAGCTCGGCCTTCTGCACGCCCGTGAACTTGAACGGCAGCTCGGCACCCTCCTCCGCGACGTCGACCTGGACGATCTGGCCGCCCGACAGATCCCCGAAGAGGATCTTCTCGGCGAGCACGTCCTCGATGTCGCGCTGGATGGCGCGACGCAGCGGCCGCGCGCCCAGCACCGGATCGAATCCGCGCTTGGCGATGAGCGCCTTCGCGGCCGGGGTGAGCTCGATGCCCATGTCCTTGTCGGCCAGGCGACCCTCGATCTCGGCGACCATGAGGTCGACGATCTGCTCGATGTCGGCGGGCGTGAGCTGGTGGAAGACCACGATCTCGTCCACACGGTTGAGGAACTCGGGGCGGAAGTGCTGCTTGAGCTCCTCGGAGACCTTCGCCTTCATCTGCTCGTAGCTGCCCTGCTCGTCGCCTGCGCGGCTGAAGCCGAGCGACGCGCCACGGGAGATGTCGCGCGAACCGAGGTTCGTCGTCATCACGATCACGGTGTTCTTGAAGTCCACCACGCGGCCCTGGGCGTCGGTCAGACGGCCTTCGTCCAGAATCTGGAGCAGCGAGTTGAAGATGTCCGGGTGCGCCTTCTCGATCTCGTCGAA
>JAAYZP010000374.1 GCA_012514785.1 Propionibacterium sp.
GAGGTCTACGGCGACCTCGAGCTCGACGATCCCGAGCGCTTCCTGGAGACCACCGCCTACAAACCGTCCAGCCCCTACTCCGCCTCGAAGGCGGCCTCGGACATGCTAGTGCGCGCCTGGGCGCGATCGTTCGACGTCGAGGTGACCATCAGCAACTGCTCCAACAACTACGGGCCGCGCCAGCACGTCGAGAAGTTCATCCCGCGCCAGATCACCAACCTGATCGACGGCGTCCGCCCCCGCCTCTACGGGGCCGGGCTCAACGTGCGCGATTGGATCCACGTCGACGACCACAACGCGGCGCTGCACCTGATCACGCAGCAGGGCCGCCCGGGCGAGACGTACCTGATCGGCGCCGACGGGGAGATGGACAACAAGTCGGTGATCGAGATGATCCTGCGCCTCATGGGCGAGGACCCGACGAGCTACGACCACGTCGCCGACCGGCCCGGGCACGACCTGCGCTACGCGATCGACGCGACGAAGCTGCGGGAGGAGTTGGGCTGGGAGCCGCGCTACCGCGACTTCGAGTCGGGGCTGGCGGCGACGATCGACTGGTACCGGGGCAACGAGTCGTGGTGGCGCCCGATGAAGGCCGCAGCGGAGGCGAAGTACGCGAAGACGGGCCAGTAGTCCCAGCGGAACCTGCGAATGATTTCGACCGCCGCGCAGCTCCTTCGTCGCGGCGCTGGCTCAATCATCTAGGCGTCTAGGCGTCTGCCGGCGTCGTGCGGTCGTCGGCCAGCAGGTCGAGCAGGTAGCGGCCGTAGCCGGACTTCTCCAGCTCCTCGCCGCGGGCCCGCAGCTCGTCGTCGCTCAGGAGCCCCATGTGCCAGGCGACCTCCTCCGGGCAGCCCACCTGCAACCCCTGCCGCTTCTGCAGCGTGCGGACGAAGTCGTTGGCATCGTTCAGCGAGTCGAACGTGCCCGTGTCCAGCCAGGCTGTGCCGCGCGGCAGGATCTGCACCTGCAGCTGCCCTGCCTCCAAGTAGTGGCGGTTGACGTCGGTGATCTCCAACTCGCCGCGGGCCGACGGCTTCAGGTCGCGCGCGATCTCCACCACCTGGTTGTCGTAGAAGTACAGCCCCGGCACCGCGTAGTTCGACTTCGGCACCGCCGGCTTCTCCTCGATCGACGTCACCGTCCCCTCGTCGTCGAACTCGACGACGCCGTACGCCTCCGGGTTGGACACCCGGTAGCCGAACACCGTCGCCCCGGGCCCGCGCCCGATCGAGCGCAGGTTCCGGCCCAGGCCGGTGCCGGCGAAGATATTGTCCCCCAGGATCAGGCAGGAGTGGTCGTCGCCGACGAAGTCCGCCCCGATCGTGAACGCCTGCGCCAGCCCCTTCGGCTCGGGCTGCGTTGCGAACGAGATGCTGATGCCGAACTGCGAGCCGTCCCCCAGCAGCTCCCGGAAGAACGCCGACTCGTGCGGCGTCGTGATGACCAGCACGTCGCGGATCCCGGCGAAGATCAGCGTCGAGAGCGGGTAGTAGATCATCGGCTTGTCATAGACGGGCACGAGCTGCTTGCTGGTGCCCAGCGTGATCGGGTGCAGCCGGCTGCCGGTGCCTCCGGCGAGGACGATTCCGCGCATACCGGTCACTCTGGCACACCGGCTTCAACCGCCACCACACCGGGCGCCGCAGGAATCAGGACCATTCAGGGCGGCCACGTCTCAACTGGCGCGATCTGCGTCGGTGCCCGTGCGAACTTGCCGTCGTCGGTGAGCAGCGACGTATCGAGGGACTCCGCGAGCGCCACGTAGAAGGCATCATAGGCAGTGAAGTTGTCCCA
>JAAYZP010000375.1 GCA_012514785.1 Propionibacterium sp.
CGGCCTCGCGGATGTTGGCGAGGAACGCATTGCCCATCCCCTCGCCCTGGCTGGCGCCCTTCACGATGCCCGCGATGTCGACGAAGCTCACGACGGCCGGCAGGATCTTCTGCGAGCCGTAGATCTCGGCTAGCTTCGGCAGCCGGTCATCCGGCACGCCCACGACGCCGACGTTGGGCTCGATCGTCGCGAACGGGTAGTTCGCAGCGAGCACGTCGTTGCGGGTCAGAGCGTTGAACAGGGTCGATTTGCCGGCGTTGGGGAGGCCGACGATTCCAAGAGTGAGTGCCACGCCGGGCAAGTCTAGATGATCGGCCCGGATCGCCCCTACTCTCTTCCCATGCACCCTCTCCAGCGCGTCCGCGCCTTCCTCGTCGACTACGAGGCCGCCCACGCGGCTATCGCCACCAGGTACGGCGGGGACGACGCCGACGTCGGGGCCCAGTTCGACGAGTGGCGCACGCTGCTGGGGGAGGTCGCGGAACGCCACGGCGCCCCGGGCTTCTACCTGCCGGGCAACGCGTTCATGTTCACGCCCGAGCACGGCAGCGCCACCCGCGTCCTCGATGAGCAGCGGCCCGCGGACGGGCACGCCGTCGTGGCTGCGCGGCGGGAGGCGTTCCCCCCGTTCGTCGAGTACCGGCTCGTGGAGCACGACGGCGGGTGGCGCATCGTCGGTATCGACGAGTTCCCCGAGGCGCCCGATTCCCCCGCGCTGGACGGTCGAGTGGCCGAAGAACTGCTCGCCAAGCCCTCGCTCGATGCCGAGTTGTCCCCGCTGGACGGCGGCGACCGGCCCGACCCGGCGTCGCTCTTCGCGGAGCACGACTTCACCGACGACGACGGCGACGACGTGCACGTCCGGCTGCGCGACGTCGGGACGTTCGACCACGACGGGGTGCTCGCCCTCGGGGACTTCGGCTACGACCTCGACCTCGTGCGCCCCTTGGTGCTGCGTGTCGAGCCCGGCACGGCGAGCGTCGACGTCGTCACCGCCTATGAGCGCTGCGCAGCGGTACGCGCCACCTTCACGGACGCCGAGGTCGAGTCGTGGGCCAAGGCGGAGTCCGACGAAGGCCCCTACTTCGGCGTCGACGCCGGCAACCTCGCCCTCGTCGATGCGGCCTCGGCCTACGCCATGACGGTGCGACAGAAGGAACGGGCGTGGGAGCAGTTCGCCGACGACCCCACGCGCGCCATGCTCGTGGACCGCGACGGCGCCCCCGTCGGCGTGATCGCCGGCTCCGGCTGGGGCGACGGCACCTACCCGGCCTACTGGGGCCTCGACGCCTCGGGCGCACCGGCCCAACTGATCATCGACTTCGGCGTGCTCCCGGGCGCTCCGTGGGCCGAGCCGTCCGGTGACGCGGAGGACGTCGTCGACGGCTGGGACGACGACGCCCCGACCGAGCTCACCGCGCTCGACGACACATCGTCGCCCTCCGCCGAACTCCGCGGGACCGACGACGAGGACCGCGAGCGGCTCCCGCTCATGTTCCGCGCCGGCCGCGTGGTGCACGCCAACGGCTTCGAGGAGGAGGTGACCCTCGCCGAGGCCGGTTCGTTCCCCACCGACGGGACCCTCGTCGTGGCGGACTTCGTCGGCGACGTGGCCCTCGCCGTCACCGTCGCCAGGACCATGCCGGTTGGCCAGGTGGGCGTCGAGTGGATCTGGACGGAGGAGTGGGGCGAGCGGCCCGCGGCCCTGCGCCTGCGCTTCTCCGACGCCGAACCCGCACATTGGCGCATGGCCCTGGAACACGACGACTTCTTCACCACCACCGACGGGCTCCTCGCCATCCTCGACCTCGACCGCGCACGCGGGCTCACCCTCGGCGCCGTCGTCCGTGAGCGCGACGCCTGGCAGGAGGACGACGACACGGTCCGCATCGTGCATTCCCCGGACGGCGACCCGATCGGCGTGCTCGCGCTGGCGGGCCTCGGCGCCGGCGACTACCCGGTCTACGTCGGCCTCGACGCGGCGGGGAGCCCTGCGCAGCTCGTCGTCGACTTCGGCCTGCTGGGCGACTACGACGACGAGGACGAGCTCTAGGCCGAGCGCCCTCCCGGACTTTGTGAACGGGGGCTGGTCACTGGCCGCACAGCTTCACTGTGTCCTCCGGCCACGCTGCCCGACGGCCGACTAGAAGTGCAGCTCGTAGACCGGGTCGCGGTGCACCCGCTCGCCGACCTTGAAGTCGACGTAGCCCACCTGCTGCCAACCGTGCTTGTCGTAGAAGCGCTGGGCGCGATAGTTCTCGTAGTTGACGTTCAGCCACATGCCCGGGCAGCCGCGCCCGCGCGCCCGCTCCATCGCCGCCTCGAGCAGCACCTTCGCGATCCCGCTGCCGTGCGACTCCGGCCGCACGTAGCACTTGGACAGGAACGCGGGCCCCTCGATGGTCACGTTGAACGACGGATCGGCGGTGGCGTCGTCGCCGTAGAACATCAGCACGTAGCCGTCGAAATCGCCGTGGATGAGGACGTCCGCGTCCGGGCTGGCGATGTGCTCGGCAAAGTGCGCAGCGGTCAGGTTCCCGTCGATGTAGGCCTGGATGTCGGCCTCCACCATGTCGGCCGGACACGCGAGCGGGAACGTCGCAGCAGCCAAGGCCGCCACCGAATCCGCATCGCCCGCGACGGCGATCCGCACGTCCTGCTGCATAGCGTTCCTCTCCGTCGGGCACCCCACCCGTCGCGGGCTTAGGTCCACCTAATAGAATCAATTACGTCAGACGTATTGAGCATATTAAAATTAAGTTAGGCTCCCCTTAGCGGCGAACCGACTCCCTGAATGAAAGACAGTGATGAAGCTACAGCGATTCCTTGGAGTGCTCGCAACCGGTCTCATGGCGGTGACCACCGCGTGCGGGTCGGCGACCGACACCGGCCCCGCCGACGACGGCGAGGACTCCGGCGAGGTGGAGCGCATCGTCGTGCTCGACCTCGGTTCCCTGGACACGCTGCGCTCGCTCGGCGTCGCCGACAAGGTGGTGGGCCTGCCGCGCGGCGGCGTCATCCCCGAGCAACTCGCCGAGTTCGACACCGACGCCTACGCCAACGTCGGCTCCCTGCAGGAGCCCGACGTCGAGGCCATCGCCGAGCTCGATCCCGACCTGGTGATCGCCGGCTTCCGCAGCCAGGCCTCCGTCGAGGAACTGTCGCGGCACTTCACCACCATCGACGTCACCTACGACCAGACCCTGCCGTTCCTCGACGGCGTGGAGGACGCCGCGCTGACCATCGGCGAGGCTGTCGGGCTCGAGGCCGAGGCCCAGGCACGGGTCGACGAACTGCGCGCCCAGATCGAGGACGCCCGGGCCGACGTGCCCCAGGGCAAGACCGGGCTCGCCCTGATCAGCACGGGCGGCCGGCTCAACGCCCAGGGCGCCGACGGCCGGTTCTCGCTCATCTTCAACGACATCGGCATCGCGCCCGCGGCCGCCGGCCTGGAGGCCGCCGCCCACGGCGACCCGATGTCCTTCGAGGCCATCCAGGACGCCGACGCCGACTACTTCTTCGTCCTCGACCGCGACGCCGCGATCGGCCAGGAAGGCGGCGAGGTGGCGTCCCAGGTCCTCGACAACGCGCTCATCCACGAGACCACCGCCTGGAAGGAGGACCAGATCGTCTACCTCGACGGCGGACGCTGGTACCTGCTCATGCACGGCCTCGACAACGTCGAACACATGATCGCCGAGGTGGCAGACAGCCTGTGACCAGCGCCCCCACCACGAGCACCAAGCGACGCGCCGCCGGCCAGCCCCTCAGCTGGATCGGCGGCATCGTCGCGTTGGCGCTGCTCGCGGTGGTGAGCCTGTTCGTCGGCGTCCGGGAGCTCTCGATCGCGGACCTCTTCGGGGGCATGAGCGACGAGCAGTGGCTCGTGCTGACGGTCTCCCGCATCCCGCGCACCGTCGCCGTCCTGCTGGCCGGGGCATCGCTCGCGATGGCCGGCCTGCTGATGCAACTGCTGGTGCGCAACCGCTACGTCGAGCCCTCCACGGTGGGCACGACGGAGTCCGCCAGCGTCGGCATCCTCGTCATGACCCTCTTCTTCCCCGGCGCGCCGGTCCCGATGCGGATGCTGGTGGCCGTCATCTTCGCGATGGCGGGCACCTGGGTGTTCATCCGCATCATCCGCGCGCTCCCGCCGACGGCCCCGATCGTCGCGGTGCCGCTGGTGGGCATCATGCTCGCCGGCATCATCTCCGCGGGCACCACCTTCGTCGCGTACGCCAACGACCTCCTGCAGGCGCTCGGCGCCTGGATGGCGGGCGACTTCGCCGGCGTGCTCGCCGGGCGCTACGAGCTGCTGTGGCTGCTGGCCGTAGTCGGGGTCCTCGTGTGGATCTTCGCCGACCGCTTCACCGTCGCCAGCCTCGGCGAGGACATGGCCACCGGGCTCGGCCTCAACTACCAGCAGACCGTCAACCTCGGGCTTGCGCTGGTGGCGATCGCCAGCGGCATCACGCTCGTGGTGGTCGGGGCGATCCCCTTCATCGGGCTGATCATCCCCAACCTCGTCAGCATGTGGCTGGGCGACAACCTGCGCCGCAACATCGGCTGGTCCGCGCTGTTCGGCGCTGCGTTCGTGCTGATGTGCGACCTGCTCGCGCGCACCATCAACTTCCCCTACGAGGTCCCCGTCGGCACCATCTCCGGTGTGCTGGGCGGCGTGATCTTCCTGGGCCTCCTCCTCTCGGGAAGGATGCCGACGAAGTGACCACCACCCTGCCCACCCTGCCGCGCACGGCCACGCCGACGAAGCGCCTCGCGATCGCCGGCGGCCTGCTGGCGCTGGCCGTCGTCGGGTTCCTGTCGATCGGCGTTCGCCTGGACTTCAGCTTCGTTTTCGGCCTGCGCTTCCCGAATCTGCTGGCCATGCTGCTGGTGGGCTGGTCCACGGGGCTCGCCACCGTCGCGTTCCAGACCGTCACGCACAACCGGCTGCTGACGCCGTCGATCATGGGCCTGGACGCCCTGTACGTGTTCATCCAGACGATGCTCGTCCTCGTGCTCGGGATCGGCTTCGCCAGCGCCATCGGCTCGCTCGGCATGTTCACCCTCAACGTGGGCCTGCTGATGCTGGGCACGCTCGGCCTGATCGGGCTGCTGTTCGGCAGGAAGCGCCGCTCGGTGCACGTCCTGGTGCTCGCCGGCCTCGTGCTCGGCACGGTGCTGCGCTCCGCGTCGACGCTGTTCCAGCGCATCCTGGACCCGACGAGCTACCTCGTCCTCCAGGGCAACCTGTTCGCGTCCTTCAACCTCGTCAGCCAGGACCTGCTCTGGATCGTGGCGGCCATCGTCGTCGTCACGTCGATCTGGCTGATGCGCCAGTCCCCCACCCTCGACGTGCTGCTGCTCGGCCACGACGCCGCGGTCTCGCTGGGGGTCAACTACTCGTCGTTCGTGCGCAAGGTCATCCTGGCCTCGACGCTGCTCGTCGCCGTCTCGACGGCGCTGGTCGGGCCCATCACGTTCCTGGGCCTCATCGTCGCGGCGCTCGCGCACCTGTTCGTCTCCACGTCCAAACACAAGTTCCTGATGCCGATGGCCGGCCTGATCGGTGCCGTGCTGCTCATCGGCGGTCAAGCAATCCTGCAGCACGGGCTCGGACTGTCCACGGTCCTGAGCGTCATCATCGAGTTCGTCGGCGGGATCGTATTCATCCTGCTCGTAGTGAGGAGTAGCAAGTGATCGAGGTCAACGGAGTCACGAAGCGGTATGGCAAGGCCGTCGTCGTCGACGGTGTGTCGCTCCAACTGCAGAGCGGCGGCATCACGGCCATCGTCGGGTCCAACGGCGCCGGGAAGTCGACGCTGTTGTCGATGATCGCGCGCCTGCTCGGCTCCGACGTCGGCACCATCAGCGTCGGCGGGCTCGACGTGACCGACACCGACTCGCGCGAACTCGCCCGCGAGCTGGCGATCCTGCGCCAGTCCAACGACATCCCGTCGCGGATCACCGTGCACGACCTGGTGAGCTTCGGCCGCTTCCCGCACAACGGCGGTCGGGTGACCGCCAAGGACGAGGAAATCATCGACCAGGCCATCGAGTGGATGGACCTCCACGACCTCCGCGACCGGTTCCTCGACGAGATGTCCGGCGGCCAGCGCCAGCGCGCCTTCGTCGCGATGGTGCTCGCGCAGGACACCAACTACCTACTGCTCGACGAGCCCCTCAACAACCTCGACGTCGCGCACTCGCAGTCGATGCTGATGACGCTGCGCCGCGCCGCCGACGAGCTCGGCAAGACGGTGGTCATCGTCGTGCACGACATCAACTACGCCTCCTGCTGGGCGGACCAGATCGTCGCCATGAAGGACGGGCGCATCGTCGAGGTGGGCACGCCGCACCAGATCGTGCGCGCCGACCTGCTGCAGGAGGTGTTCAACGTGAACATGGAGATCGGCGAATGCGCCGGCTGCCCGATCGCGTACTTCTACCTGCCGGCGATGGGAGCGGCCAACAAAGCCCGCGCCGTCGTGACGGCCGGCAGCCGCGTGGGCGCCCTCTCCGCAGCGCAGGTGCGCCGCTCGGCCTGACCTGCGGCTCAGCCCGGGCAGCGAACTAGGTGGCAGATGCCTCGTGTGCGGCGACGTCGACGCACAGGTGACCTCGGCCCCCGCCCGGAGTTGGGCCACTCCCCCGTTCAAGGGCTCCAGTAGGCGGTGACGGCGCGAGCGAGGAACTCCGGGTCCTCGACGCCGCACAGCTCGCGGGCGGAGTGCATCGAGAGCAGCCCGATCCCCACGTCGACCGTCGTGATCCCCAGCCGCGTGGCGGTGATGGGCCCGATCGTCGAGCCGCAGGGCACGGCGTTGTTGCTCACGAACGGCTGCGTCGGCACGCCCGCCTTCTCGCACGCCGCCAGCCAGATCGCGGTGCCGACGGCGTCGGTGGCGTAGCGCTGCTGCGCGTTGATTTTCACCAGCGGCCCCTGGTTGGGCAGCGGGCGCACCACGGGGTCGTGGTGGTTCGGGTAGTTCGGGTGCACGACGTGGCCGGTGTCCGCCGACACGCAGGAGGAGCGCGCCAGGAACGCGCGCGTCGCGTCCTCCCCCAGCCCGTAGCCGGCCGCCAGACGCCGGAGCACGTACTCGAGGATCGGCCCGGCGGCACCGGAGGTGGTGGCCGATCCCACCTCCTCGTGGTCGAACGCCGCCAGGACCGCGACGTCGCGCCCCACCTCCGCCGATTCCATCGCGACGAGGCCCGCGTGGGTGCAGGCGAGGTTGTCGAGGCGCGCGGAAGCGAGGAACTCCTCGTCCAGCCCGATCACCTCGGGGCGCTGGGTGTCGAACGTGTAGAGGTCGTGGAACGCGATGTCGTCCTTGTCGACGCCGGCCAGCCCCGCGAGGTGCTCCATCAGGCCGCCGCGCGGCACCATCGTGAGGATGGGCTGCAGGTGCTGCTGCTTGTCGAGCTTCAGACCGTCGTTCACCTGCCTGTCGAGGTGGATCGCCAGCTGCGGGATCCGGCAGATCGGGCCGGTGGCCACCAGATGCTGTCCGCCGTCACGCGTGACGATGCGCCCGGCGACGCCGAGGTCGCGGTCGAGCCACGAGTTGATCAGCGGGCCGCCGTAGACCTCCACGCCGATCTGCGTCCAGCCGGCGCTGGTGAGCAGGTCGCCGGGCTTGACCTTGAACCCCGGCGAGTCCGTATGCGTCCCGACGATCCGCGCCCCCGCGTCCGCCTCCAGCGTCTCCGGCGCGACCCAGGCGATCACTGCCCCGTGGCGCACGATGAAGCGCTTGCCGGTGGCCGATTCCCAGGGCGCGCGCTCGTCGAGCTGGGTGAACCCCGCGGCCCGCAGGCGCTCCGCGATGGTGGCGGCGGCGTGGTACGAGGTGGGAGAGGCGACGACGAAGTCCTGCAGATCGGCGATGTGAGACATGCCGACCAGCCTATCCGGGCGGCGCGCGGCGCCCTTGCCCGAAAGTTGTCAGTGGGGCCTGCGAGGATGAAGACATGGAGATCTTGATCGCCCTCGCCGCACTCGTCATCGGCGCCCTGGCCGGGTACTTCGTGGCCCGGCGCTTCGCCGCCGCCGCCGACGACGCCATCCTCAGCGACGCCCGCCTCGACGCCTCGAACGCGCGCGCCGACGCCAGCCGCGCCCGCGAGGAGGCCGCCACGGCCAGGACGGACGCCGCCAAGCACGACGCCGAGCTCGCCCGGCTGTCCGCCGCCGCCTCGGACGCCCAGGCCGCCGCTGCCGACGCCCGTGCGGCGGTCGCCACCGCCGAGGCGAAGGTGGCGAGCCTCACCGCCGAACGCGACCACGCGCTCGCCCGCTCCAAGGAGATCGCGGCCGACCGCGAATCGCTGCAGAACCAGTTCAAGCTGCTGTCGGCCGAGTCGCTGGAGAAGCAGGGCAAGGCCGCCTCCGAGCAGCTCATCTCCCCGGTCTCCGAGGGGCTGAAGCTGCTGCAGGAGCGCATCACCGCCGTCGAGAAGGAGCGCGCGCAGATGAGCGCGGAGATGAAGGAGCAGATCAGCTCGATGCGCCTCTCCGGGGAGTCGCTGCGCAAGGAGACCCTCAGCCTCGCCAACGCGCTGCGCACCCCGCAGGTCCGCGGCTCGTGGGGCGAGCAGAGCCTCCGGCGCATGGTGGAGATCTCCGGGCTCACCGCCCGCGTCGACTTCGACGAGCAGGTCTCCGGCACCGGCTCCGACGGCGAGCGCCAGCGCCCCGACATGCGCATCCGACTGGCGGGCCACAAGGTGGTCTTCGTCGACTCCAAGGTGCCGCTGGCCGCCGTGCTCGACGCCTACAACACCGAGGACGCCGCCGAGCAGGAGAAGCACCTCGGACGCTTCGCGCGGCACGTGCGCACCCACATCGATGACCTGGCCGGCAAGAACTACTGGGCCCTGGACGCCGGCTCGCCCGAGTTCGTCGTGCTGTTCCTGGGCTCCGACGAGTTCTACCGCCTCGCGCAGGAGCAGATGCCCGACCTCCACGAGTACGCCGCACGCAAGAACGTGATGCTCGCCTCGCCGGGCATCCTCATCCCGATGCTGCACATCGTCGCGCACGGCTGGACGCAGGCATCGCTGGCGGAGTCGGCGGCGCGAGTCGTGAAGCTCGGCAAGGAGCTCCACGAGCGACTCGCGACGATGGGCGGCCACTTCGAGAAGATGGGCCGCTCGCTCACCGGGGCCGTCAAGGCCTACAACGCCGGCGTCTCCAGCCTGGAGCGTCGCGTGATGGTCTCCGCACGTCGCTTCGCCGAGCTCGAGGTCACGAAGGACGAGCTCGCCGAGATCGAGACGCTCGAGGTCTCCCCCAACACGCCGGCCGTGCCCGAGATGCTCGAGCACCAGCAGCACGAGCTGGAATGGAAGGAGGAATCGGCGCTCCTCGACGAGCCCGCCGACGACGTCGCTTTCGACACGCCTCGCGCGATCCGGGCGAAGACTGGCACCATGGACGAGTGATCGAAGAGCTTGCCGCCGCCATCCCCAGCGCTGTCGCGCGCCTCGACGGGGTCGTCGAGCGCACCCCGGTGCAGTTCAACCCACGCCTGTCGCAGGCCACCGGCAGCCAGATCTGGCTGAAACGCGAGGACCTCCAGCCGGTCCGCTCCTACAAGCTGCGCGGCGCCCACAACCTCATCGCCCAGCTCTCCGCGGAGGAGAAGGCCGCCGGCGTCGTGTGCGCCTCCGCGGGCAACCACGCCCAGGGCGTGGCGTACAGCTGCGCCATCCTCGGCATCCAGGCGACGATCTACGTCCCCCACACCACGCCCCGCCAGAAGCGCGACCGCATCATCTCGATCGGCAAGGGCCACGTCGACCTCGTCATGGAGGGCTCCACCTACGACCAGGCGAGTACCGCCTCCAAGGAGTTCGCCGCGGCGGAGGGCAAGGTGCTGGTGCCCGCGTTCGACGATCCCCGCACCATCGTCGGCCAGGCCACCGCCATCGTGGAGGCGTTCGAGCAGCTCTCGGCCGTCCCGGATGTGGTGATCATCCCCGCCGGCGGCGGCGGGCTCCTGGCCGGGTGCGCCGCCTGGCTGCGCACGCACCACCCGGGCGTGCGGATCATCGGCGTCGAGCCCGAGGGGGCACCCTGCCTCGCCGCCGCCGTCTCCGCCGGACGGCCGGTCACGCTCACCGACATCGACACGTTCGTCGACGGCGCGGCCGTCTCCCGCATCGGGGATGTGCCGTTCACGCTCGTCCAGGAAACGCGCCCCGAGCTCTTCCGCGTTCCCGAGGGGCAGGTCTGCTCCGAGATGCTCGACATGTACCAGGTCGACGGCATCATCGCCGAGCCCGCAGGCGCCCTGGCGGCGGCCGCGCTGCCCACCGGCGGCGTCGGGCCCCGGATCCAGATCCCCACCGGCTCCAAGGTGCTCGTGCTCGTCTCCGGCGGCAACAACGACGTCGCCCGCTACTCCGAGATCGTCGAGCGCTCGCTCATCCACGAGGGCCGCAAGCGCTACTTCCTGGTGAACTTCCCGCAGCAGCCCGGCGCGCTGCGCCGCTTCCTCGACGAGGTCCTCGGCCCCGAGGACGACATCACCTACTTCGAGTACGTGAAGCGCAGCACCCGCGATACCGGGCCCGCCGTCGTCGGGGTGGAGCTCAGCAACCCCGACGACTACCCGTTCCTCGTGCAGCGCATCGCCGACGTCGGCATCCAGGTCGACGAGATCATGTACGGCTCCCCGCTGTTCAGATTCCTGCTCTGAATCTGCGCTGCCAGGCGCGTATCGTCGACGCATGGCTGAACTCACACTCGACACCCTCGTCATCGGATTCGGCAAGGCGGGCAAGACGATCGCCATGGCCCGCGGCGCGGCGGGCGACCGCGTCGCGATCATCGAACAGGACCCGGCGATGTACGGCGGCACCTGTATCAACATCGCCTGCGTGCCCACCAAGACCCTGTTGTTCGAGGCCGGGCGGTCCCGCTTCGAGGACGCGCGCGACCGCCGCAACGGCTTCATCGCCCAGCTGAACGCCGCCAACACGGCGATGGTGGACCAGCAGGACGTGATGATCATCGACGGGCGCGCCGAGCTCCTCGACGCGCACCGGGTGCGGGTCACGGGTGGCGACGACGAGCTCACCATCACCGCCGACACCATCATCATCAACACCGGCTCCACCCCCAACATGCCCGACGTGCCCGGCGTCGACTCGCCCCGCGTCGTCGACTTCGTGCAGGCCCAGCAATTCCCCGCCCGTCCTGACCACCTGGTGATCGTGGGCGCCGGCCCCATCGGCCTGGAGTTCGCGACGATGTACGCCAAGTTCGGCGCACGGGTGACGCTGCTCGACGCGGGCGAGCGGCTCCTGCCGGACTTCGACGCCGACATCGCCGCCGCGGTCGAGGCCCAGCTGAGGGCCCAAGGCGTCACGATCGTCCACGACGCGCGGGCGGACCGATTCACCGACCGTCAGGACGGCATCACCGTGCACTTCGGCGACGACGTCGTCACCGCCGATCACGCGCTGGTGGCCATCGGCCGCAGCCCCGCTACCGCAGGGCTGGGCGCCGAGGCCGCCGGGCTCACGCTCGGCGACGGCGGCGCGATCGTCGTCGACGAGCACTGCCACACCGGCCTCGGCCACGTCTACGCCGCGGGCGACGTGAACGGCGGCCCCCAGTACACGTACGTCTCCTACGACGACCATCGCGTGATCCTGTCGCACCGCTGGGGTGACGGGTCCCGCACGACGGCGGGCCGGCTCGTCCAGTCGACGACGTTCACCGACCCCCCGCTGTCGACGGTCGGCCCGGGCGAGGACGAGGCGCGCCGCATCGTCGAGGGTCGGGGTCACACGCTCGACGTGCGCGCCTCCGACATCGCGGACATCGCGATCATGCCGCGGCCCAAGATCGTGCGGCAGCCGGCGGGCCGGGCGAAGATCCTGGTGGACCGCGAGGCGGACCGGATCGTCGGCGCCACGCTGTACTGCGTGGATTCGCAGGAGCTGATCAACTTCGTCACGCTCGCGATGCGCCACGGCATCCCCGCATCCGCGGTAGGCTCCGGCATCTATACCCACCCGAGCTCCACCGAGGTGTTCAACGCGCTGCTCGCCTGAAGCACCCGCCCGGGCCACCCGAAGAAGGGGACCGATGATCACGGACTACGACGCCCACGACGCGGTGGGCCTGGCCCAGCTGGTGCGTGACGGCGAGGTGACGGCCGACGAGCTGCTGGAGGCGGCCCGCGCCCGGGCCCGGGAGGTCAATCCCACCCTGAACGCGATAGTCGTCGACCTCGATCCCCCGGTGCGGCGCGAGACGTCCGAGGGCCCGTTCGCGGGCGTCCCGTTCCTCGTCAAGGACCTCGGTCAGGACATCGTCGGATATCCGACGAGTGCCGGCTCGCGGGCGCTCATGCACACGCCCCGCCCGGAGACGGCGCGCATCGTCGAGCGCTGGCTCGACGCCGGACTCGTGATCTTCGGCAAGACCAACACCCCGGAGTTCGGTGCCAAGGGCATCACCGAACCCGACGCGTTCGGCCCCACCCGCAACCCGTGGGACATCGGCCACTCGCCGGGCGGTTCCTCCGGCGGGTCAGCGGCCGCCGTCGCCGCCGGGATCGTGCCGTGCGCGGGCGCCACCGACGGCGGCGGCTCGATCCGCATCCCCGCCTCCGCGTGCGGGTTGTTCGGCCTCAAGCCCTCCCGCGGTCTCGTTCCCGCCGGGCCGGCGGTGGCCGAGTTGATGCTCGGCTCCGCCACCGGCGGCGTCGTCTCGCGCACCGTGCGCGACACCGCGGCGATGCTGGACGTCATCGTCGGAGCCACGGACGAGTCGCCATATCTGCCGGCCGTCGCCTCCGGCCGCTACGCCGACGCCGTGGGCCGCGACCCCGGGCGCCTGCGCATCGCGATGTGCACCGCAAGCAGCATCAACCCCGACCCGCACCCCGAGGCCGTCGCCGCGGCGCGAGCCACGGCGGAGCTGCTCGCCGAGCTGGGGCATGACGTCGTCGAGCTCGACCAGCAGCCGTTCGACGACGAGGCCCTCTCCCGTGATTTCCTCACCACCTGGTTCGCGTCGGCCGCGATGGAGATGGACCGGGCGAAGGAGTTGGCTGGCGTGGGCGACGACCAGTTCGAGGACGACACCCGGCTCGTGGCCGCCATAGGTCGCACCACCCGCGCGACGGAGGTGCTGCGGGCGATCGACAACCGCCACCTGCACACGCGTCGGCTCGCCGCCTTCCACGCAGAGCACGACCTCCTGCTGACCCCGACGACGGCCACGCCCCCGCCGAGGATCGGCTCGCTGGAGCTGCCGGCGGCGCTGCGCACCGCCCAGTCGCTGCTGATCAAGGCCCGCGCGGGCGCCGCGCTGCGCCTGACCTCCGTCGTCGACGACGCCGTCCGCGAGCAGCTCGGCTGGGTGCCCTACACCCAGCTGGCGAACCTCACAGGCCGCCCGGCCATGACCGTGCCGCTGCACTGGACGCCCGAAGGGTTGCCGATCGGGAGCCAGTTCGTCGGGCGCCTCGGCTCCGAGCCCACGCTGCTGCGCCTCGCCTCCCAGCTCGAGGAGGCGCGCCCCTGGAAGGACCGCCGGCCGACCCTGTAGACGACGAATCCCCCGCCGTTCGGCGGGGGATTCGCGTGGTTGTGGGTGTCAGTGGTTGATCGCGCGGCGCAGGTCCTTGCGCAGCTCCGGCGGGAGCGCGAAGTGGAGGGTCTCCTCCGTCAGGCGCTCCTCGACGGCCTGCGGGTAGCCCTTCTCCTCCAGGTAGTCGAGCACGCCCTGGACGAGGTGGTCGGGCACGGAGGCGCCGCTGGTGACGCCGACCTCGTCGACGCCCTCCAGCCACTCCTCCTGGATCTCGGTGTGGTTGTCGACGCGGTAGGAGGCCTTGGCGCCGGCCTCGAGCGCCACCTCCACCAGACGAACGGTGTTGGACGAGTTCTTGGAGCCGACGACGATCATCAGGTCGCAGCCGCCGCGCGCGATCTGCTTGACCGCCTCCTGGCGGTTCTGCGTCGCGTAGCAGATGTCGTCCGACGGCGGATCCTGCAGCTGCGGGTACTTCTCCCGCAGGCGGCGCACGGTCTCCATGGTCTCGTCGACCGACAGCGTGGTCTGCGAGAGCCAGGCGACGTTCGCGTCGGCCGGCACGGTGAGGTGCTCGACGTCGTCGGGGTGCTCGACGAGGATCGTGTGCTCCGGCGCCTCGCCCATGGTGCCCTCGACCTCCTCGTGGCCGTCGTGGCCGATGAGGAAGATCGTCTTGTCCTCACGCGCGAAACGCTTCGCCTCGTTGTGCACCTTGGTGACCAGCGGGCAGGTGGCGTCGATGGTGCGGAGCTGGCGTTGGCCGGCCTCGGCGTGCACCGCCGGCGAGACGCCGTGGGCGGAAAACACCACGGTGGACTCGTGGGGCACCTCGTCGAGCTCCTCGACGAAGATCGCGCCGCGGGCTTCCAGATCCTCCACGACGTGCTTGTTGTGCACGATCTCCTTGCGCACATAGATGGGGCCCTCGTAGAGGTCGAGCGACTTCTCGACCGTGATCACCGCGCGGTCAACACCGGCACAGTAACCGCGGGGCGCGGCCAGGACTACTCGCTTCGTGGCAGACATGCGGCCCAGTGTACGTGGTTGTTCCAGATAGGCTAGAGCCCATGCAATCGACGGAATTCTCCACCCTCGGATTCGCCACCGACAACCCCACGAAGCTGCTCACCGCCGCGGTCGCCACCGGCAACGTGCGGGGTTTGCAGAAGGTTCCGGGCTTCGATCTGGTGGGAGCGTTCACCGACCCGTCGGGCGCGCGCTTGTCGCTGCTGCGGCGCAAGGGCCACGACGTCGTCGCGCTCCCCGCGCTGGCCTCCTCCGAGACCCACCGCGCTGCGGTCTACCGCATCACGGGGTCCCTGGCGCACGCCTCGATGTTCCTCGACAACGACGAGACGCTCGACGCGATCGTCAGCGTCGACGACCCCACCCAGTACCCCGAGCGCTCCGACGACCAGCCCGACACCTTCGCGATCATCCAGGCGCTGAGCCTGGGCGCGATCGGGCTGCGCGCCGACTTCTACACCGACGAGGCCGACTTCGAGGCCAACCGGCCGGACGAGGACCGGCAGTGGTCCTCCCGCGCGCTCGCCTCCCCCTCGGTCGCTGTCGAGGGGCTGATCGGCAAGCAGGACATCAGCCCGCGCGCCTACGCGAGCTTCGTCGTCGAGGCCGCCTGGAAGCGCACCAACGAGCTCACGGGGCGCGAGTTCTGGTACGGCATCGGGCTGTCGCGGGTGCGCCTGGCGTTCGCGCTGCCGGCCGACATGGAGCTGCAGCCGGGCAACGTCGTCATCGGCACCTTCACGATGACCGCGTCGTCGGGCCTCTGGGACCGGGCGTAGATGGCGCTCCCGAACTCGAAGGAGCAGCCCCAGCCGCTGGGCCGCATCGTCATGGGCGTGAAGGGCTGGGTGGACCGGCTGGGCGAGGTGTGGGTGGAGGCGCAGGTCGTCGAGATCAAGCGTCGCAACGCGCCGATGCAGTTCCTCACCCTGCGCGACCGCAGCGCCGACATCTCCTGCCAGGTCACCAGCTCCGCGTTCGTGCTGGACTCCGCAGGGCCGCTGCCGGAGGGCTCCAGCGTCGTCGCGCGGCTCAAGGCACGCGTGTGGGAGCGCAGCACGGCGCTCAACTTCGAGTGCCTCGAGCTGCACGTCGTCGGCGAGGGGCGCCTGCTCGCGCAGCTGGAGCAGCTGAAGCGCAAGCTCCAGGCCGAGGGCCTGTTCGACCCCGCGCGCAAGCGTCCGCTGCCGGTCCTGCCGCGCGCGATCGGGCTGGTCACCGGGCGCGACTCCGACGCCGAACGTGACGTGCTGTCGAACATCCGGCGACGGTTCCCCGCCGCCCGGGTAGTGGTCGAGCATGCGCTCGTCCAGGGCCCGAGCGCAGCCGCGTCCGTCATGACGGCGCTGGCCAAGCTCGACCGCGACGACGACGTCGACGTGATCGTCCTCGCCCGCGGCGGGGGCTCGATGGAGGACCTCCTGCCCTTCTCCGACGAGGGCCTGGTGCGCGCCGTCGCCGACGCCCGCACCCCGGTGGTCTCCGCCATCGGGCACGAGCCGGACACCCCGATCGTCGATTACGTGGCCGACGTCCGCGCCTCCACCCCCACCGACGCGGCCAAGCGCGTGGTGCCGGACGTGGCTGAGGAGCTGGCGCACGTCGTCGACGCCCGGCAGCGGATGGCCGCGGCGGTGTCGTCGATGATCATGGTGGAGCAGCGTCGTCTGGACGAGCTCCGCTCCCGGCCCGTCCTGCTGGACCCCACGAGCGCGTTCGTCGCGCACTACGACCGGCTCGCGCTGCTTCGCCACCAGCTGGAGGCGACGATCAGCACCCGGTTGCGCGACGAGCAGTCGGAGCTGGCCCAGTTGCTGACCAGCGTGCGGGCGATGTCCCCGAAGAAGACCTTGGAGCGGGGCTACGCCGTGCTGGTGGGTGACGACGGCACGTCGATCGGTGTGACCGGCGACGCCACCATCGGGGCCCGAATCCACGCCCACCTGTCGGACGGCGAGCTGGGGCTCGACGTCGTCGACATCACCGAAAGGAGCCGCGATGGCTGAGGAGCTCACGTACGAAGAGGCGCGCGAGGAACTCGTCGCGGTGGTGCGGAAGCTGGAGTCGGGCGGCGTGCCGCTGGCGGACTCGATGGCCCTGTGGGAGCGCGGTGAGGCGTTGGCGAAGATCTGCCAGGGCTACCTGGACGGCGCGAAGGCGCAGGTCGCGAAGGCCCGGGCCGAGTCGGCCGACGACGACGGTGGGGCAAAGTGAACCCTTCGACAGGCTCAGGACGGGGCCTGTGTGGCCAGTGACCAGCCCCCGTTCACAAAGTCCCGACGGTCAGCCCCCGGTGGTCAGCGACGTGACGAACGCGTCGAGGGCCCCGAAGTCGGAGTCAGCGTAGACGACGGCGGCCATGTCGCCCTCCTGCGCCACCAGACTCACGGTGCGCCCGTCGTCCGACTCGTAGCGCTCCCACGTCCAGCCCGCGGCGTCGACGGTGCCGTCCACCTTCGTGCCCTCCCGGGTCAGGCGGGTGATCGCCTGCGAGACGTTGCGGTCCCGCTGCTCGATGCCGTAGTAGATGCCGTCCGGGCCGAGGTAGCCCACCATCCAGGCGTTGCCGTCGGACGGCTGGTTGTCGATCCACATGCGGCCGTCCTCTGCCCAACCGACGCGCACGGGCTTCCACGGCTCCGGCAGGTGTTCGGCGCGCAGGATCGGGAATACCCCCGCCTCCTCAGCCAGCTCGAGGAGCGGCGCGACGTCGACCGCTTCGAGATCCGACTCCGGGTTGTCGGTGAACAGCCACACGATCAACACGATCGGCACCAGCAGCACCGCCATCGAGATGAGCATGTCGCGGGAGCTGGATTTCGCACTGGGCCTGGCCATGCGGGCCATCTTCGCACGCGGGCGCCGCGGCGTCGAACCCGTATCCGAGCGCGTGTTACCTACCGAATCGGCGCTCGCGCTGGGTGTAGGTGCGCAGTGCGCGGATGAAGTCGGTGCGGCGGAAATCGGGCCAGAGCGCTTCGCAGAAGTAGTACTCGCTGTGCGCCGACTGCCACAGCAGGAACCCCGAGAGTCGCTGCTCGCCGGAGGTGCGGATGATCAGGTCGGGGTCCGGCTGGCCCTTGGTGTAGAGGTGGCCGGAGATCTCGTCGATGTCGAGGGTGTCGGCCACCTCCTCGAGCGAGCACCCCTCGCCCGCCTTCTCCCGCAGCAGCGAGCGGACGGCGTCGCGCAACTCGTGGCGGCCGCCATAGGAGACGGCGACGTTCACGTGCATGCCCTCGACGTCCTCCGTCGCCTCCGACGCCGCCCGGAGGGAGTCGGCCATGTCGTCGGGAAGGAGGTCGAGGTCGCCGACCGCCTGGACGTTCCAGCGGCGGGTGGCGGCGAGCTCGTCGACGAGGCCGCGGATCACGTCGAGCAGCGGGGCCAGCTCCTCGTCGCCGGAGCGCTGAAGGTTGTCGGTGCTCAGCACCCACAGCGTCACCACCTGGATGCCGGCCTCGTCGCACCAGTCGACGAACTCCTTCAGCTTGGCTGCGCCGGCGCGGTAGCCCGCGACGAGCGGCTGGTCGGGCGCGTTGAGCCGGGCCCAGCGCCGGTTGCCGTCGGCGAGCACCGCGACGTGCTTCGGCAGGCGGTCACGATCGAGCTTCCCCAGCAGTTGCCGTTCGTAGGTGGCGTAGAGCCATCGGGGCGGCCAGTGTCGTTCGATCTGCTGGCGGATGCGTGACATGCATGGGATTCTATCCATCGGAGCATCCTCCACTTGGATTTGGGGGAACCCGGCTGTAACCTACGGAAGCGTAAGTTACTCAATCGTAGGTATGGCTATGACGATCACCGAACGGCCCACTATGACGCAACGATCCCCCGCGGCTGCGACGCCCAAGCCGCTGCTGCGCGGCTGGCTCCACCTTGGCATGGCGCCGGTCATCCTGATCGCCGGTCTCATACTCACCGCGCTCGCCCCGACGCAGGACACCCGCCTCGCCTCGGCCGCGTACACGCTGTCGGCCGTGATGCTGTTCGGCACCAGCGCCGCCTACCACCGCGGCAACTGGAAGCCCTCCACACTGGCCGTGTTCCGCCGGCTGGACCACTCCAACATCTTCATCTTCATCGCCGGCACCTACACCCCGCTGTCCTTCGCGCTCCTGGAGGGCACGGCGAAGTGGACGCTGGTCGGGCTCGCCTGGTCGGTCGCGCTGCTCGGGGTGCTGTTCCGCCTCACCTGGCTGAGCGCGCCGCGCTGGCTCTACAC
>JAAYZP010000376.1 GCA_012514785.1 Propionibacterium sp.
AGGAGGGCGTCGAGGTGCGCACGGGCACCCGCGAGGACCTGGCGCGGTTCCACGAGATCTACGTCGAGACGGCGGAACGCGACGGCTTCACCGGGCGCGCCCTGGAGTACTTCGAGCTGATGTGGGACGCGCTGAACGCCGAGGAGGAGGGCCGCATGCAGGTCTTCCTCGCCGAGCACGAGGGTGACCTCGTCGCGGCGTCGACGTACGTCACCGTCGGCGAGCACGCCTGGTACTCCTACGGCGCCAGCACCACGCACAAGCGCGAGGTCCGCGGCTCCAACGCGATCCAGTGGGCGATGATCCAGGCAGCGGCCGCGGCCGGCTGCGCCGTGTACGACCTGCGCGGAATCGTCGAGTCGGTCGCCAAGGACCACCCGGAGATCGGGCTGATCCAGTTCAAGGTGGGCACCGGAGGTGAAGCGGTCGCATTCCTCGGCGAGTGGGACTACCCCATCAACAAGCCTCTCTACGCCGCGTTCGACCTCTACATGAAGCGCCGGTGAGGCCATGCTGAAGTTGAGCATCGACGGCGACGCCTGGCGCGCGCACCTGCGCGGCGTCGCCGAGGCTGTGCCGGGGCTCGTGCCCGTCGCGAAGGGCAACGGCTACGGCTTCGGCAATGCGCGGCTCGCCCAGGAGGCGGCGAAGCTGGGCAGCGACACGATCGCCGTCGGGATCCCGCAGGAGGTGAATGCCGTCAAGGTGGCCGGGTTCGAGGGCGACATCGTCGTGCTCAACCCGTGGCGCCCGCACGACGACGCCGCCACCGCCTGCCTCACCGACCCGCAGGTGATCTCGACGGTCTCCCGCGTCGAGGACGTGAAGGCCATCGCCCGCAACGCTCCGGGCTCGGCGGTGCTGATCGAGATCGCCACCTCGATGCACCGCCACGGCATCGCCGCCGACTCGCTCCAGGCCCTGGACCTCGACGGGCTCGACGTCCGCGGCTGGACCATCCACCTGCCCGCGGCCGGCTCCGTCGACGAGGCGCGCCGGCTGGCCACCGCCGTGGCCGCGCACCCGAAGGGCTCGGCCGGGGTCTGGTTCTCGCACCTCGGCTTCGACGATTACCGCGCGCTCGCCGCCGAGCTGCCGATGCCGACGCGGATGCGGGTCGGCACGCGGCTGTGGCTGGGCGCCCCGGAGACGTTCCGCGCCACGGGCACGGTGCTCGACGTGCACAAGGTGGGCAAGGGCACCGAGGTGGGCTACCACGGCGCGAGGACGCGCGCCGACGGGTACATCGTCGTGGTCTCCGGCGGCACCGCGCACGGCGTCGCCCTGGCGGCACCCGCCACCGCCCACTCGTTCAGGCAGCGGCTGATCCCGCTGGCCGAGGCGCTGGAGGAGGTGCGCGGGCGCGTGACCTCGCCGTTCACGCTCGCGGGCAAGAAGCGGCCGTTCGCGGAGCCGCCCCATATGCACTCATCGCTCGTCTTCGTGGACGGGCCCGGCGAGCCCGCGCGCGTAGGCGACGAGGTGCCGGTCACCGTCCGCATGACCACCACCACCTTCGACGAGGTCGTCTTCACGGTGCCCCGCGGCTGACCGAATGTACCGACACGACGATGCCCGGACCCCTCGGCGGGGTCCGGGCATCGTCGTCGTACGGGTCAGGCGAAGGGCGCGGAGGCCTTGTCGAGCGCGGCCACCTCGTCGTCGGTGAGTGTGACCGACGACGCTGCCATCAGCGCGGGCAGCTGCTCGGGGTTGCCGGCCGAGGCGATCGGCGCGTACTGCTCCTCGTACTCCCTCCGGTGCAGCAGGTTGTACTGCGGCTGGATGGCCACGGGCAGCGTCAGCTCGAGGCGCTGCGCGGTCTCGAACCATTCGCGCATGCGCTCGGGGGTGAAGTTGGACAGAGCGATGTGCTTGACACGGCCCGACTGCACGAGGGCGTGCGCGGTGCGGACCTGCTCGCGGTGCGAAGCTACGTCTTCGATGCCCTCACACCCGAGCAAGCACACGCGCTGGGCGAGGCCGCGGCCCACATCGTCGAAGCGATCGATCCGCCGGGCGTCATGCGCGGCTGATCCGGCGTCCTTCGCTGTGACGGAACGACCGTGGAGAGTATGAACGAGTACTGGTCACTGGCCGCGCTCGTTCACACTCTCCCTGCGCAGGTTGCAGGTGATTTCGACCGTGCCGCAGGGCTCCGCCCGGCGGCAGCTCAATCAGCTACAAAGCGGCGCGACGCGGGGCCGGCGGGGCCTCGGCGAAGTCGTCGGGCCGCATCGGCGGCACCGCGACCGCGCGCTCGGGGACCGCGACGGCGTCGTCGTCGCCCAGCAGCGGGTCGGCGGCCGGGCGGGAGAGGCCGCCCAACACGACCACGAACATCCCCACCTCAGCCACCATCCGCACCAGCACCGCCAGGTAATACAGCAGCTCCGGGCCGTGCAACTCGACGGTGAGATGGCCGGATAGCCAGCCCCACACAGCCAGGTAGTGCAGGGCCGCCACGGCGCTCCAACCCCAGATGAGCGGGCTGCCGGGGCGTGCGAGGAACAGCGCGAACAGCACCCACAGCGAGAGCTGCGGCGGGTACGCCGGAGCCAGCACCACGATGACCAGGACGAACGCCGCGGCGAGCGAGCCCACCCGCGGACGGCGCCCGGTGACGTAGATCCACGCGATGAGGACGGCGATCAGGAGCACCACGAGGACGGTGACGAAGGCGCCGAACTCGCGCAGCGGCACCCCCTGTTCGCGCAGCAGGAACCAGAACGATCCGTAGCTGATCTCCTGCGTGACCTGCCCGTGGTAGTAGCCGTAGACGGCATCGAAGTTGCGGATCGCAAACGGCAGGTGGGCGAGAATCCAGGTGGGTACGAACGCGCCGGTGAAGACCCCCAGCCGCGCCCAGTGCCGCCGGGCGCCCAGCGCGACGACGACGGCGAGCGCGAAGGCCAGCGGCGTCGTCGCCATCGACGCGGCCAGCGCCAGCAGCAGCCCGGCCTCCAGGTTGCGGCCGACGGCCAGCGCGCACATGCCGAGGGCGGTCAGCGCGAGGCCCGCGAGGTCCCAGCTGAGCAGGCCCGCGGCGAGCACCACCGGCGAGGCGGCGACGAGCATGATGCTCCACGGGCGGCCCTGCCGCGCCGCGATGACCGAGGAGGCGATGACCAGCACCAGGAACGCGGCGAACAGGAGGATCGCTGTCGCACCGAAGAAGGCCGGGACGCCCGCGTACTGCTCCGCCTCGCTGGCCGACGGGCCGATGTCGGCGCCGAGGAGTCGCGCGAGCCCGAGGCTCGCCCACACGAGCACCGCCAGCATGGGCGCGAGCGTGAGTTCGGTACCGCCGAGCGGGGAGCCCCCGCTGGCCCAGCCCTGCCAGACGTACGCCGTCGGGATGTCGGAGTAGCACAGGCGGATGTAGGCGTCGATCGGGTTCGCGGGATCGGTGGTCAGGCAAGGGAGGTGCCGGAGGTACAGGATCGTGAACAGCACCGCGCCGACGCCGATCGCCCACGGCAGCGGACGGAAGAAGACGCCGTCGGTGCGCGCATGGGCTCCCGGCGGTCCGCCGAAGACGGGCAGCAACGCGTTGGTCACAGGCACACCCTAGTGGCTGGGCGGTTAGTCGGAATCGTCGCCGACACCGCCCTGGCCGCCCCCTTCGTCGCCGTCGTCCGGCGGGTCGGGCGGGGGCTCGCTGGTGGGCCCGGGCTCGTCCGTCGGCTCCGGCTCGGGCTCGTCCGTCGGCTCTGGCTCGGGCTCCTCGGTGGGTTCGGGCTCCCGGGTGGGCTCGGTCGTCGGGGTCTCCGACGGTGTGGGCGTCGGCGACTCCGACGGCGTGGGCGTGGGCGACTCGGTGGTGGGCTCCTCCGTCGGCGTCGGTTCCTGCGTCGGCGACGGCTCGCGGGTGGGCACCGGCGTGGAGGGCTCGTCGAACGCCTGCACCGGCAGCCCGTCCATCGCGACCTCCATGAAGTCCAGCCAGGTCATGAGCGGGTAGCCGGAGCCGAAGAACGTGCGATTGCCGGGCGCCCGGTACGGCACGAGGTCGCTGACCCCGTGCTCCCCCGCGACGTACATCACGGCGGTCGAGACCTGCTTGGTGGTGCCGACGAACCAGCCGGAGTTGATTTCGCCCGACGCTTCGCCCTGGTTCGTGCCGGTCTTGCCCGCGACGGGCCGGTTCAGTGCGGAGGCTCGGCGGCCGGTGCCCTCGTCGACCACCGACGTCAGCGCACTGGTCGTCGTGGCGGCGATGTCGCGCTCGATCGTCTGCTCGGGCTGCGCCGCTGCCTCGTAGAGCACGCTGCCATGACGGTCCTCCACCCTCTGCACGATGTAGGTGTCGTTGCGCTGGCCGGAGTTGGCCAGCGTTGCGTAGGAGTTGGCGATATTCAGGGGGCTCACGTCGGCGAACCCGAGCGCGAAGAGGCTATGGATTTGGTCGTCCCAGCTCTGCAACGTGGGCGCACCCGCGTCGTTGGCGGCCTCCTCGATGGAGCGGGGGCCGCTGTCCATCTGCTGCGTGAGGTCGACGAAGGCGGTGTTGATCGAGTCAGCCAGCGCCCGGCGCATCGTGACGGGACCGTACTGGGTACGGCCCTGGTTGTTGATGGTCTGGGCGGCGCCGGTGGGGGTGAAGGTGTTGCCGTTGAGGACGGTGTCGAGCCCGAAGCCCTGGCGCAGGCCGGCGATGACCGCGTAGGTCTTGAACGTCGACGCGGCAGCGCGCGGCGTCGTGGCCCAGTTGATGGACTGTTCGACGTAGTCAGGGCCGCCGTACATCGCGAGGATCGCGCCGGTGGCGGTGTCGACGGAGGCGAGCGCGACGTGTAGGTCCTCGGCGGTCGCCCCCTCGTCGCCGTTCTCGGCGGCCTCCTGCGTGTACTGCTGCGCCACCTCGACGGCGCGCGCCTGGAGCGGCTCCTTCACCGTCGTGATGATCGTGAGACCGCCGCCGTGGAGCTGGTCCGCGGGGAAGCCGAGCTCCTCCATGTCCTGCTCCACCATGTGGATGAGGTGCCCCTTCGGGCCGCCGTAGCGGTCGTTGATCGGCACCTTCGGGAACTCGGGCAGCTGCGGGTACGCGGCCGCGTACTCGGCCTCGGTGATGGTGCCCATCTCGAGCATGCCGTTCAGCACGTACTGGTAGCGGGCGTGGAGACGCTCGAGGTGCTCGGGCCCACCGGAGGGGTTGAAGGCGGCCGGGTTGTTGAAGATCGCGGCGAGCGCGGCGGCCTCGCTGACGGTCAGCTCGGAGGCGTCCTTCAGGAAGAACGAGTTCGCGGCCGCCTGGATGCCGTAGGCGCCGCGGCCGAAGTAGATGGTGTTGAGGTAGCCCTCGAGGATCTCCTCCTTGGGCATCTCGCGGTCGAGCTTGATGGCGAGCATCAGCTCGCGCACCTTGCGGCTCACGGTCTGCTCGGAGTCGAGGTAGAGGATCTTGATGTACTGCTGGGTGATCGTCGATCCGCCCTGCACCTCACCGCCGGTGGCGATCGACCAGGCCCCGCGAGCCATGCCGGGGATGGAGAAGCCGGGGTCAGTCCAGAAGGAGCGGTTCTCGGCCGCCACGACGGCGTCCTTCACCACCTGCGGCATCTCGTCGAAGTCGAGCTCCTGGCGGTTCTGCACGGCCAGCGAGCTCATGGGCTCGCCGTCGGCGTACTGGATGAAGGTGGTGTTGGTCTGGAAGTCCGAGTGCGCCTCGGGCACGTCGGTGGTGGAGTACAGCACGATGAACGCGCCGACGCCGAGCACCGCGAGCGCGAGCACCGCCAGCACGAAGCCGAGCAGCAACCGACGCCAGAGCGGCTTCTTGTTCCGGCGGGCCTTCCGCTTCGATCTAGCCATAAATGTCCTCCACGGTCCGTCGACGGCGGGGCGGTTTGCGCGCGACCCCGTCGCCCAACATGTACGCCAGGATCATGTGGTTCCATTCGCACTCCGTGCAGACTTCCACCACGACGACCCTGAACTCCCCGAACTCGTCCTGCATGTCGGCCAGTTCGTCGGAGGACTTGATCCTGCCGGAGAACTGGCCGAGCTGTTCCCCGAAAGTGTAGTTCAGCCGCAGCAGCGGCTCGTGGGCGCATACGGGACACGCCTCCCCGGACTCCTCACCGTGGTGCATCGCGGAGCGGATGAGCAGCGGGTGGGCGTCGAAGTCCCAGAGCGCGCGGGGAACGCGCTGCAGGCGGTCGAGCGACGCCCGACGCTGCAGCGCATAGTCAACCACCTCGCGCTTGGACCACATCAGGTCAAGAGTAAACAGCGAGTCAAGCGCCGACGTCGCTCCTCGGCGTCATGTGCCACACGACGATCGACCAGGCGGCCGCTGCCTGGCCCGCGACGACGACGTCGCCGGAACCCTCCGGCCAGTAGTTCCAGCCCGGCTCGTACTGCAGCGACGTGTCGATCAACTTGCGCCACTGACAGCCCTCACGCGCCTCGGGCACGGTGAAGTCGACGGTGTGGTTGCTCATGTTGATCATGAGGTAGAAGTTCTCCTCGGGCGAGTCGATCTCGAGCGCGAGCGAGCGCATCCCCTCCTCCGGGCTGCCGCCCATCGGGCTCCGCCAGTAGTAGGTGACGTCGCCGCTGTCGAGCTCCAGGTCGCCCCAGCTGCGCTGGCGCAGCGACTGGTGCCGCTGGCGGAGGTGCGCGACGAACGTCGCGAACCGGAAGAGGCCGTTGATGTGGTCGTCGGTCTGGAACACGCCGAGGTTGTCGTGGTAGCCGACGTCGTACCCGTGGCCGAGCTGCACCGTCTGCGGCGCGTTGGTGCTGATCATCTCGTAGTTGTTGCGCATCGCGGGCGAGTCGAGCGCCCACGGGTTGTTGTTGCCGTTCTGCGTGCGCCCGAACTCGTCGCCGGCCACCACCATGGGCACGCCGCGGCTGAAGAACAGCACGACCCACAGGTTGCGCAGTCGCTGGCGCCGCACGGCGTGCGAGCCGCCCGAGTCCCAGGAGAGGTTGTTGTCGGAACCGCCGTCGGACGGGCCGAACGGGAATTCCTGGTGGTTCTGTTTCTCGTTGTAGCTCACCAGGTCGGCGAGGTTGAACCCGTCGTGCGCGACGACGAAGTTGATCGACTTCTGCGCGCCCTCGTTGTCCTGGAAGTGGTGGTAGTCGCCGTTCATCATCTCGAGGAACTCGACCGTGTTGCCGTCGCCCTTCGTGAAACGGCGGATGGCGTCGCGGTACCGGCCGTTCCATTCGCCCCAGCCGCGGGGGAAGTTGCCGACCTCGTAGCCCCAGAGGTCCCAGGCCTCGGCGATGACCTCCACGTCGTGCTTGTCGGCCCACTCCGCGATCTCCACGAGCAGCGGATGGTCGGTGAAGAAGCGCTTCTGCGCCTGCCAGTCGTCCGGCTCCGCCTCGGCCGGCTTGCGGCCCAGCACCGGCGCGAGGTCGAACCGGAAGCCGTCGACGTGCATGTCGTCGGCCCAGTACTCGAGCGAGTCCTTGACGAGCTTGATCGCCGCGTCGGAGGAGAAGTTGAGCTGGTTCGAGGTGCCGGTGGCGCCGTCGATGATGCGGAAGTCGCTCGTCATCGAGTAGTACTGCGCCGTGCCGAACCCGCCCAGGCTCGTGAAGCCGGTGGTGTTGACGTCGCCGGCCCAGTTGCCGCCCTCGGCGGTGTGGTTGTAGACGACGTCGAGGTACACCTCGAGGCCGTGCTCGTGGAAGGCGTCCGCCATCTCGCGGAACTCGCGCGTCGGACCCCCCGGGGACTGGTCGGAGGAGAACCGACGGTTGGGCGCGAAGTAGCCCAGCGTCATGTATCCCCACGAGTTGGACTTGCCCTCGCGCGCGGACTCCGAGTGGTTCGTCTCGTGGATCGGCAGGAACTCGACGGTGGTGAAGCCGAGCGCCTTCAGGTACGGCGCCATCATGCCGGCGCCCTTGTAGGTGCCGCGGAACTCGTCGGGGACGTCGACGACATCCTCGAAGCCGGGCTCGTCCTTCAGCAGCTCGCTGAGCCGCGAGACAGACTCGTGGCCGGAGAGTTGCTCCACCTGGACCTCGTAGATCTGAGCGTCCTCCTGCGGGAGCTTCGGGCGGTGCTGCACCGGCGGCGGCTCCGCGACGATGACTCCCTTCGGCGCGATCCGCCCGGTGTCGAACAGCCGACGTTCGGCGCCGTGGTACTCGTCCCCGCCGGTGCCGAACACGCCGTCGTCGAATCCCATATCGTGGATGGCGTCCGAGTAGACGGAGTGGGTGATCTCGCGGGCGTACGGGTCGAAGAGCAGCTTGTTGGGGTTGAAGCGGTTGCCCTTCTCGTCGAGGTCCGACTTGAATCCCCTCTTCGACCCCGGCTTCCAACCGCGCACGGACGGCCAGTTGGCGCCCCAGGCCCGGAAGCCGTAGTTGGAGCCCAGTTGCAGGCCCTGCAACTTGCCGCGCCACACGCCGTCCTCGCCCACGACCAGATCGAACGAGGCGTAGGCGTCGACGCCGCGGGCTTCTTCGTAGAGTTCCAGGAGCACGCGGGTGGCGTCGGGCGCGAGCACGGCGAAGGTGACGCCGTCGTGGTGGGGATGGGCACCGAGCGGCCAATCGGCCTCAGCCCAGCGCTCGGAGTCGAGAGGGACGATGTTCATGTAGATATGATTACACCTTCTATCTCTCTATGATTTGTTTCCGTGAGCCATAAACGTCTTCTCCTGGTCCATGCGCACCCCGACGATGAGTCGAGCCAATCCGCCGCCACCATCGCCCGCTATGCGGACGAGGGGGCGCAAGTGACCCTCGTCACGTGCACTTTGGGCGAGCGGGGTGAGATCCTCGTGCCCGAGTGGAACCACTACTCCGAGAAAGAACTCGGGGAGCATCGCATCGCGGAGCTCCAGCAGGCGATGGACCACATGGGGTTGACCGACCACATGTTCCTCGGCGGTGTCGGGCATTACCACGACACCGGCATGGACCGCGCCGAGTACGGCACCGTGATCGTGCCTCCGGACATGCCCGACAACGCGTTCTGGAACGCCGACCTCCTCGAAGCGGCGAACTTCCTCGTCGAGATCATCCGCTCCCGACGACCGCAGGTCGTCTCGACGTACAACCCGTTCGGCGGCTACGGCCACCCGGACCACGTCCAGGCCCACCGCGTCACGATGTACGCAGTGATCCTCGCCGGCGCGCGCTCGCACGCGCCCGAGCTCGGCGAGGCCTGGTCGGTCGACCGCGTGCTGTGGGGCACCCACAACACCGGCATGTGGAAGCAGGCCCTGTCGATCGCCAAGGAGCGCGGCCTGAAGCTCTGGGACGGTGAGGAACGCGACGAGGACACCCTCGGCCCGAAGGAGGAGTACATCGAGGCGGTCGTGCCGATCGGCGAGTACTACGACGTGTGCCGCGCCGCCCTCGGCTCGCACCCTAGCCAGGTGAACATCGAGGACCCGTTCTGGGAGTTCCACGGCATCATCCAGCAGTTGCCAGGTGCCGGGGAGGCGTACGTGTTCGGCAGCGGCGTCCCATTCCCCGCCTCCGACGAGCCGCACGAGGACCTCTTCATCGGCCTGAACTTGGACTGACCCGTCCCGGCCCTCCGGGGGCTTGTCGCGCTTGTTTACTATGGCCACATGATGCGACTTCTGGGAGGGCTGGCAGTGGGATGCTGCTGCGCCGTCCTGGTTGCGTGCGGTGCGCCAGCCGACGCGGTCGCACCGAAGGCGACGTCGAGCGCTCGGCAGGTCACGCTCCCGAAGCCCGACCTCCCGTGGGACGAGGATTTCGCCGCCAACGTCACCCTGGAGCGCGCCACCGCCGGCGACCGCAGCGTGCTGGTGCCCAAGGGCATCCGCCTGCCGGAGGCCGCGGCCGTCACCGCGGCCACGGAAGCCACCGTCGTGTTCGCCGACGACGACCCCACCGCGCTCCTGGCGTCGGTCGAGGAGAGCTGCCTCGACGAGGGCTACGTCGAGTACGCGAAGTATGACGCGGTCACGGTGTGGGTGGGTCACGGCATGGCGGTGCGGCTTGAGGCCCGCGAGGGCGCGCAAGTGCTGGCTTGGGGGCCGGAGCCGATGAAGGACGCCTTCGCGGCTGCCCCCTGACAAGCCCTTCCGACCGGCACCTGGGCGTTACCCAATCGTTACATGCGAGTTTCTGGGTCGGCGTGTCGGGCCAGAAATTGTTGTCAGTGGTGGCTGACATGATGTTTCCATGAGCGAAGAAGTGCGGGATCTCAAGCGGATGGTGGAGGCCATCCGCGATCACGCGCGCGCTCTACGGATCGCCACCGACGAGGACGTGACGGAGTTCGTCGAGTTACTGGCCTCGTTGGATGAGATCGAGGCGCAGCTCGCCGCGGCTCGGCTGTACCTGGTCGGGGAGGCACGGCTGAGCGGTGCCGCGAAGGTGCTGGATCGGGTGCGAAACTCCACCAGAACCACCACGGCGCAGGGATCGGCGTCAGTGCGGTTCGCCGGTGAGCTAGCGGATCGGTTCTGGGTCGTCGCCGAGGCGCTGGGCGAGGGGGTTGCTTCGGTCGCGCAGGCGGAAGCGATCGTGCTGGGGTTGAAGAAGCTCCCCGTCTCCCTCAGCCGCGCGCAGTTGGAGCGCTGCCAGCGCGAGCTGCTCGGGTTCTGCGACCGGCTCGGCCCGAACGAGCTGCGGGTGGCTGCCACCAGGATGTGGGAGCTGCTGGACCCGGAAACGGCGGAGAGCGAGGAGGCCGCACGGCTGGAGCGGGAAGCGCGGCGGGCGCAGGCCCGAAGGTTCTTCCGGCTCAGTTCCGACTGCCATGGCAGCGTACGCCTCAGCGGCTCCCTGCCGGCGGCGGATGCCGCGCTGCTGGAGGCGCAGCTCGAGGCCCTGATCCGGCCGGCGTCCAAGTACCGCGAGGATGGGGAGGCGGTGCCGGATCGGGATACCCGCCGGGCTGACGCGCTCGTCGAGTTGGCGAACCTGGCCGCCTCCACCGAAGAAGTCCCCAAACAGGCTGGCGACCGGCCGCATGTGCACATCACCATCCCCTGGACCATGCTCCTGACCGGCCTCGGCCGCGCCGAGGTGCTCAATCTCGGCGGGGAGCCCATCTCCGCTGGGGAGGCCCGCAGGCTCGCGTGTGACGCGGAGATCATCCCCATCGTCCTCGGCAGCAAGAGCGAGCCGCTGGATGTGGGCCAGACCGAGCGATTCGTGACCAAACCCCTCCGCGCCGCACTCCGGATCCGCGACCAGGGCTGCGCCTTCCCCAACTGCGACACCCGCGTCGCCGCCTGCGAAGCCCACCACATCCAACCCTGGTGGGACGGCGGCGACACCTCCCTCGACAACCTGGTCCTGCTCTGCCCGCACCACCACCGGATGGTGGAGCCAGACCCGCAAGAAGCGCCCGAATGGCAATGGCAGGTCGTCCTCGACCCGATCACCGGCCAGCCGTGGTTCATCCCACCCCGACAGATCGACATCACGCGAAAACCGCGCAGGCATCGTCGCTTCGAGGTCGACGACCTCCTCACCCCCGAGGGGGGAGTGCGCCCGGAACCGGAGAAGCCACCCGAGCCACGCCCGAAGTTCCAATTCCCGGAGCCTGCCGACGACCCCTGGCACCCCGACTACATCCCACCCGAACGCCGACCACGCCCCGAGGAAGTCCCGTAGCGGGCTGCCTCGGGGAGGGGATCAGCCCGCCGGCGGGTACACCCGGAGGTTCGGGTAGTCCATCGAGCGCACGACGAGGACCCCATCGATCACGTGGACCTGCTCGGGTGTGCTGGCGATGACTTGGCCTTGGTTGTCGAGCAGTTCGTTGGTGTCGCTCAGCAGTTCGTCGCCGAGGAAGACCACGCCCGTCTCGCTGGGCTCGAGGCCGTACTTGTACTCGTCCGGCACCCTCTCGCGCGTCGACGCGAACACCAGGTTCGCGAAGAAGTCACGCTCCACGACGGCCCGGCCGGAGCTGTCGAACTCGACGCCCTCGTCGAAGAGATGCTCCAGCGGCAGGGATGTGCCGGGATACAAGGTGTTGAGGTTGAGCGGCACCTCATCGTGCTCCTCCTCACCGCCGGCGAAGAGCTGGACGGTGTACGTGTCGGCGAAGTGCTCGGCCACGACGACGCCGCCGTCGCTCCACGTGATGTACTCGCCGGAGCCCTTCTCCCCGGACAGCACCGGGTCACCGGTGGCGCTGTCGAGGACGACGAAGCTCGTCGGATCGTCGCAGCCGACGTAGTCGCCGAGGAGGTGACAGTCCATGAGGCCGGGCAACGTGGCCCCCACCTGCCACACGATCTCCTGCCCGTCGCCGAATACGAGCAGCACGTGCCCCAGCTCGGAGCTCGTCGTGGCATAGATCAGGCCGTCCCGTACCGCGAAGACGGCCACCTCGTGGACGGTGAAGTTGGCGTTGTAGAACGGGTCGAAGGCGCCGGTCGCG
>JAAYZP010000377.1 GCA_012514785.1 Propionibacterium sp.
ACGAGGTCGTCGCCATCGACGATCTGAGCACGGGCTCCCGGGAGAACATCGCCCACCACTTCGACGACCCCGCGTTCTCCTTCCGCGAGGCCGACGTCCAGCAGCCGCTGACGGTCGAGGGGCCGGTGGACATCGTCTTCCACCTCGCCTCCCCCGCCTCCCCGCCGGTCTACTCCGCGGACCGGGTGAGGTGCCTGCTCACCAACTCCCTCGGTGTGTACCACGCCGCCCTCCTGGCGCTGGAGAAGGGAGCGCGGCTCGTTCAGGCGTCGACCAGTGAGGTCTACGGTGACCCCCTCCACCACCCGCAGGTGGAGAACGACTGGGGCAACGTCAACCCCATCGGCGAACGAAGCTGCTACGACGAGGGCAAACGCTACGGCGAGGCCCTGCTCTCCTCGCTGCGCCTGGAGCGCGGCCTCAACTCCGGCATCGTCCGCATCTTCAACACCTACGGGCCGCGCATGCACCCGTATGACGGCCGCGTCATCTCCGGATTCATCCGCCAGGCCCTCGAGGGCTCGCCGCTGACCGTGTTCGGCGACGGCCTGCAGACCCGCAGCTTCTGCTACGTCAGCGACCTCGTGCGCGGCCTGTGGCTCATGGGACGGTCCGACCATCCGGGACCGGTCAACCTGGGCAACCCGCTGGAGCACACGATCCTCCAGATGGCGCACTACATACGGGACCTCACCGGCTCCTCGTCGCCGATCGTCCACCAGGCCCTGCCCTCGGATGACCCGACCCGTCGCCGACCCGATATCACCCGCGCCGGCGAGGTGCTCGGATGGAAGCCCGTCGTGGGGCTCGAGGAGGGGCTGCAGAAGGTCATCACCTGGCAGCGCGAACTCGTGTCCGTGGACAGCCGGGCATGAGCAGGCATCGTCTCCTCACCTCCACGGCACCTGACACTCCGCTCGACGAGCAGATCCGCGAGCTGAGTGACGGCTGGGTCGCGGACATCGACCCCAGTGGCCCGATCCTGGCGCCCCGGCCGGAACGGGTCATCCAGACCGCAGATCCGGATCTCTTCATTCCCGCGATGAGCCGCCGTGCGCAACGCACCCTCAACCTGTTGTCACTCATCTGGGTGCTCACCGTCATCGGCTTCGGTGTCTGGTGGTTTCAGCCCGAGCATGTCGGTACACCGCTCGGGCTCATCATCAACTCCATTGTCGTGGCGTTCATGCTGCTGCTGCCTGCAGCGTTCGTCTCCCGGCTCCGGCACATCCGCCGCATCAACCCGGAGACGCCGCTGCCTGACCTGCGAGTCGCGATGATCACCACCCGTGCCCCCAGCGAGCCCTTCTCCGAGGTCCGCCCCACGCTGGAGGCGATGCTCAGCCAGGACACCAGCATCAGCTACGACGTGTGGTTGGCGGATGAGGCACCCACCGAGGACATCCTCGAGTGGTGCGAGACCCACCGGGTGAAGGTGTCCACGCGTGCCGGCGTCAATGCGTACCACAGGACGGAGTGGCCTCGTCGGACCCGCTGCAAGGAAGGAAACCTGGCCTACTTCTACGACTCACACGGCTACCGCGACTACGACGTCGTCGCCCAGTTTGACTGCGACCACGTCCCCGAGCCCGGGTACCTGGAGGCGATTCTGCGCCCCTTCTCCGATCCGGCGGTCGGCTACGTCGCCGCCCCGAGCATGTGCGACGCCAACCGTGCAGAGTCGTGGGCGGGGCGGGGTCGCCTCTATGCGGAGGCCATGGTCCACGGTGCCCATCAGGCCGCCCACAACGGGGGTCTCACCCCGACGTGCATCGGCTCCCATTACGCAGTGCGTACCGCTGCGCTCGCCCGGGCTGGCGGGCTGGGGCCGGAACTGGCGGAGGACTTCTCCACCTCCTATGTCATCCGCCTCACCGGGGCAGACGGCGCCTTCGCAGTGGACGCCCGCGCCCACGGTCAGGGGCCGCCGACCTTCGCAGCCATGGTCACCCAGGAGTTCCAGTGGTGCCGCAGTCTCGTCGTGCTGCTCTTCAGCCTGGTCGGGCGCACCCTCGGCGTGTTCAGCCCCCGCCTGCACTTTCGTTTCCTGTTCGCCCTGCTGATCATGCCCCTCATGGGGCTGATGACCGGAGCGGGTTTCCTCATCGCACCTGCTGCGGTGGTCTTCAACCAGCAGTGGATGTCGATGAACTTCCTCGTGTTCATCCTGCTCACCTCTGTGGTCTCCGTTCCCCTGGTGCTCATGATGTGGGTGCTGCGCCGCGCCGATCTGCTCCGGCCCCACGACATACCGTTGATCAACTGGGAGTCCGGGCTGTTCCAGCTGGTCCGCTGGCCCTTTGTGGTGCACGGGCTGATCGCCGGCATCCAGCAGCTGGTCCTCCGTCGGCAGGTGAATTTCCGGGTCACCCCCAAGGGATCGACCGAGCTCGTGCCGATCGCCGTGAAGGTGGTCATGCCCTACTATGTGCTGGCCCTGTCGATGACAGCGATCGGTGTCTGGGGGACGCTGGCCGAACGAGCTGTCGGCTACGCCGGTCTCACCCTGCTGGGGGCTGTGACCTATGGTTTCGTCTCCTTTTTCGTCCCCTGGATGCACCTGCGGGAGTTGCCCGCCGGTCTGGGAACCCGCCGCGAGCGTTTCGCTGCGGTCCGTGCCCCCCTGCTGTCGGGTGTGGTCGTCTTCCTGCTCTCGCTGGTGGGTCTGGCTTTGTTCATCTCAGTGTTCTTCGGAGGATTTCAGTGGATTCGCTAGAGCGTCCCGTTCTTGTCACCGGCGGCGCCGGCTACATCGGCAGTCACACCGTCGTGGAACTGCTACGCGACGGCCGCCGCGCGGTCATCGTCGACGACTTCTCCAACTCCCACCCCGGGGTGCTGGCCGCCGTGGCCGAACTCGGCGGGGCGGAGCCCGTGCTGGAGGAGGGCGACATCCGGGACCGGGGATTCATCGACGACGTCATCGCACGGCACCGTCCGCAGTCGGCGATCCACTTCGCCGCGAAGAAGGCCGTGGGCGAGTCCGTGGAGATCCCGGCCACCTACCTGGACATCAACATCGGCGGCACCGCCACACTCGTGGCCGCGCTGCACGACGCCGGGGTGCGGAACCTCGTCTTCTCCTCCTCCTGTTCGGTGCACGGGGAGACCGACCCGACCCCGCTCAACGAGGACTCTCCCGTTGCGCCAGCCAACCCCTACGCCTTCACCAAGTTGACGTGCGAGCAGATGCTCGACCGGCTGGTGGGTGCGGACCACTCCTGGGCCACCGTGTCACTGCGCTACTTCAACCCCATCGGCGCGCACCCCAGTGGTCTGCTGGGAGAGGCAGGCCGGGGTCGCCCGCGCAACATCATGCCCTGGCTGGTGGATGTGGCGGCGGGCCGGAAGTCCGAGCTCGAGGTCTTCGGCGATGACTGGCCCACCCCGGACGGCACCTGCGTCCGAGACTACCTGCACGTCGTCGACGTCGCCCGGGTGCACGTCCTGGCGCTGCGGCACATGGAGGCGGGCAGCGCCCGGGTGCTCAACATCGGCACCGGCGTGGGCACCTCGGTGCTCGAGCTGATCCGCGCGATGGAGCAGGCCAGCGGCCGGGACATCCCCCACCGGATCTCCGGTCGCCGCGACGGCGATGTGTCCTCCCTGGTGGCGGACGCGAGCCGGGTGCAGGAGCTGTGGGGCTGGCGCCCGGAGTTCACCGTGGCCGACATGTGTGCCGACACATGGCGGCACGAACTCACTCGGCGCGACTGACTGCCCCGACAAAGTGGTCCGGGTAGCTGACCGGATTGCCCATGAGATCGACCTCGGCCGGGGAGTCCTCGTGCGGCCCGTCCGCGTCCACGCTGGTG
>JAAYZP010000378.1 GCA_012514785.1 Propionibacterium sp.
AGCGCGGACAGCAGCAGCATGCCGTTGATCACGGTGGTCATCGGTTGATCTCCTCGTCCGCGGTGGCCTCCTCTGCGGCCCAGTCGGTGGGCGCCGGGACGGTGGGCGTCGCGAGGTATTTCTTGAAGTCCTCGCGCTCCTGCTTGGAGCCTAAGGCGTTGACGAGCCGCCACTCGACCGAGGTGGTCATCGTCTGTATGCCCTCGACGGCCTCCTCGTCGCCGATGTCGACGCAGTGCAGGTAGAGGCGTCGCGGGTGGCGGACCACCTCGACGACGACCGTGCCGGGCACAAGCGAGATCATCGAGGCGACGCCCACCTGGTAGAGGTCGTTGTCAGTGACGAGGTCGACGCGCAGCAGCGCGGCCTTGAGATCGACCTTGCGCTGGAAGGTGAACTTCAGCAGCATGAACGAGCTCATCGTCAGGTCCCAGAACAGCTTGATCACGAGCCACGCGGCCCCGATGATCGAGAGGCGGCCCTTCCAGAACATCGGCGGCAGCGGGAACACGACGCCGACGATCCAGCCCAGCAGGGCGCCCGAGATGAGGGTGACGGGGTTGAAGCTGGACCACATCATGGTCCACAGGAAGGCGCAGATCAGCATGACCGCGGGGCGGATCCGCCAGCGGCTCGTGCGCCAGGACGTGGCCTTGGGCATCATCGCACCTCCTCCGGCAGTACGGCTTGGATGTAATTCTCGCTCTGGATCGACTCGGCCGCGCGTTCCGCGTAGGAATAGAGCGGCCCGGCGAATACCGTCAGCGCGAGGCTGAACGCGATCAGCGCGCTGGTGGCGCCCACCATCAGCGGGGGCATGAAGCGCACGTCGTCGTCGCCGGCGTCGCCGTCATAGTTGTCCTCGATGCGCACGACATTGTCGGGCACGGTGCCCCAGAAGGCGCGGTTCCAGACCTTCGCCATCGCCATGAGGGTCAGCAGGCTGGTGAGGATGCCGCCGAACATGACCACCCAGACGAGCCAGCCGCCGTACTCGGCACCGGCGTGCAGGAGGCCGACCTTGCCGAGGAAGCCCGACATCGGCGGGATGCCGCCGAGGTTCATCGCGGGCACGAAGAAGAGCAGCGCGAGCAGCGGGGAGACCTTGAGGAGGCCGCCGAGCCCGTCGAGCGACGACGTGCCGCCGCGGCGCTCGATCAGCCCGGCCACGAGGAACAGTGCCGCCTGGATGGTGATGTGGTGTGCGGTGTAGTAGATCGTCGCGGCGAAGCCGGACTCGCTGGCGAGCGCGATGCCGAGCACCATGTAGCCGAGGTGGCTCACCAGGGTGAAGGACAGCATTCGTTTGATCTCGACCTGAGCGAGCGCGCCGAGGATGCCGATCACCATCGTGAGCAGCGCGGCCACCAGCAGCATGTTGGACAGCGGCGAGTCGGGGAACAGGAGCGTCTGGGTCCGGATGATGGCGTAGATGCCCACCTTGGTGAGCAGGCCGGCGAACACCGCGGTGACCGGGGCGGGCGCCGTCGGGTAGGAGTCGGGCAGCCAGCTGGACAGCGGGAAGATCGCGGCCTTGATCGCGAACGTCACCAGCAGCATCATCTGCAGCAGCAGCTGCACCGGCTCGGAGAGCTCGGCCACTCGCACCGCGATGTGGGCCATGTTGACCGTGCCGGTGGCGGCGTAGATCGACGCGATCGAGATGAGGAACAGGCTGGAGCTGAGCAGCGAGACGATCACGTACGTCGTGCCTGCCCGGATCCGCTCCTTGGTGCCGCCGAGCGTGAGCAGCACGTAGGAGGCGAAGAGGAAGATCTCGAAGCCGACGAAGAGGTTGAAGAGGTCGCCGGCGAGGAACGCGTTGGCGATGCCGCCCATGAGCAGCAGGAACGTCGGGTGGAAGATCGACACCGGCGTCTCGCGTCGGACCTCGCCCTTGTCCTGGCCGGTGGAGAAGATCAGCACGCAGAGCGCGACGACGCCCGCGACGAACAGCATGAGCGCGCTCAGGCGGTCCATCACCAACCCGATGCCGAGCGGGACCGGCCAGGCGCCGAGCCACAGCGCCATCGTGCCGTGGGTGTCGGTGGCCCACATGAAGAAGGCGGCGAGGATGACGATGCCGCTCAGGGAACCGATGGAGATGACGCGCTGCGCGATCGGGCGGCGGGGGATGATCAGCGTGATGGCCGCGCCGAACAGCGCGAGCATCACCGGCAGCGGGATGAGGTTGATCATTCGCTCACCACATTCTCACCGGAGTCCGAGAAGTCCGACGCCTCGTAGGAGTCGGAGAGCTCGTCGGCCTCCGCGAGCTGCCGGATGCGGGCGTCCTCGACGTCGTCGGCGACCTCGTCGTGCCCGTTGAGCTGGAAGCTGCGGTAGGCCATCGTGAGCACGAAGGCGGTCACGCCCATGGTGATGACGATGGCGGTCAGCACCATCGCCTGGGGTAACGGGTCCGCGGTGGCGGCCGGGTCGTCGTGGCCGACCAGCGGCGGCGCGCCGGGGCGGCCGGAGGCGACGAGGAACAGCATGTTGACGCCGTTGCTGGCGATGATGACGCCCAGCAGGATGCGCGTCAGCGAGCGTTCGAGCATCAGGTACACGCCGCAGGCGATGAGGATGCCGGCGGTGATGGCGAGAGTGAGGTTCGCGGTCATCGGCGCTTACCTCCCGGGAGAGCCTTGGCGGAGTTGTTCAATGGTGTGGGGACGTTGTCCTCGAGTGCTTGGACGTCGATGCCGGAGCCCAAACTTCGGGCGAAGTCGAGGATCGTGCCGATCACGACGAGGTAGACGCCGATGTCGAACGCCGTCGACGTGACGAGGTGCAGCTCACCGAACAGCGGGAAGGTGTACCCGAACAGGGTCACCGAGTCGGGGCCGGGGATGTTGAGGAAATAGTCGTAGCTCTGGAAGATCGTGCCGCCGAAGAACACCGGCGCGATCGCGGTGGTCACGGAGATCACCAGCCCGGAGCCCAGCAGACGCCCGGCGTCGAACGGGGCGGCCTCGTCGAGCTCGTGGCGGCCGGCGGCGAGGTACCGCACCATGAGCGCCATGCCCGCGACGAGTCCGCCGGCGAAACCGCCGCCGGGGCGGTTGTGGCCCGACAGGAGCAGGAAGAGGCTCGCGATGATCAGCACCCAGAACAGGACGCGGGTGACCACCTCGAACATCAGCGAGCGGGCCAGCGGGGACATGGTCTGCCCGGCGCGCAGCCAGACGGCCGGCGACGTGTCCAGCTCGCGCTGCTGGTTGCGGGCGGCGAGCGCCTCGTCGGTGCGCGTCACGCCCCCTTGGCGCGACTGGAGGAAGATCAGTGAGGCGACACCGGTGGCGGCGATCACCAGCACCGAGATCTCGCCGAAGGTGTCCCACGCGCGGGTGTCCACGAGGGCCACGTTGACGATGTTGAGGCCGGCGCCGAACTCGTAGGCCGCCTCGTACCAGGCCTCCGAGATGGGCTCGTGGATGCGGGCGCCCGCGGCGAGCAGCGAGATCAGCGTCGCGGAGGCGCCGACGCCGATCGCCACCAGCACGCGCCACCAGCGCGACGACGAGAGCGGGCGGTTGGTGAAGTAGCGCGGCAGCTTGCGGATCACGAGCACGAACACGACCAGGGTGACGCTCTCGACGAGGATCTGCGTCAGTGCGAGGTCGGGCGCGCCCCACGTCAGGAACGTCACCGCCAGGCCGTAGCCCGTCACGCTGGTCAGCAGCACGCCGCGGACGCGGCCGCGCGACTTCGCGGCCACGAGGGCCGCCGTCGCCATCACCGCGCCGACCGCGACCTGGATCGGGGAGTCGAACCAGGTGACGTCGGGCCAGAACCGGATGTCCAGCATCGCGTACATGGTGAGCACGACGAACGTGACGAGGATGGTGCCGACGTAGACCGGCAGCGAGCCGCGCTGGGTGCGGGCGGTGGTCTCCACGGCGAGCCGGTCGAGGCCACGCATCGAGCGGTGGAACGTGTCCTCCGCGGAGCGGATCGCCGGGAACGTGGCCTGGACGCGGGCGATGGGCTCGCGGAAGTAGAAGAGCAGGACACCCGCGATGACGGCGATCGCGGACATCGCCAGCGGCGCGGTGAAGCCGTGCCACAGGCCGAAGCCGCTGCTGCGGGTGCCGAACGTCAGCATCTCGGCGTACGGGTAGATCACGTCGGTGAGCGGCCCGCCGAGGAAGCCGCCGACGGCCGAACCGACGGTGATGAGTGTGGGGACCGCCACCATGCCCCAGGCGGGGGCGTTCCACCGGAGCACCGGCGCGTCGTCCTTGTTGGCGAACGCACCCCACCACCAGCGCAGCGAGTAGGCCACCGTGATCGCGGAACCGAAGACGAGCGCCACTGCGAGCAGCATGCCCGCCAGCGGGGTGACGCCGTGCTGTTCGCCGGTGATCAGGTAGACGATGGACTCGAATGCGGCTTCCTTCGTGATGAAGCCGATGAGCGGCGGGATGCCCGCCATCGAGAGGGCGGAGAGTCCGCCGATCACCGCGAGCCATGGAGCCCGGTAGCCGACGCCGGTGAGCTGCCGCAGGTCCCGCGTGCCGGCGGAGTGGTCGACGATGCCCACGATCATGAACAGCGTCGACTTGAACAGCGCGTGCGAGATCATCATGCCGATGCCCGCCATGGCGCCGGCCTTGGTGCCCATGCCGACGAGCAGCGTGATGAAGCCCAGCTGCGAGACGGTGCCGTAGGCGAGCAGGAGCTTGAGGTCGGTCTGCCTGAGCGCCCGCCAGCCGCCGACGACCATCGTCGTGGCCCCGAGGATGAGCACGGCCGGGCGCCAGTACGGCACGGACGCGAATACCGGCGCGAGCACGGCGACCAGGTAGATGCCGGCCTTCACCATGGCGGCGGCGTGCAGGTAGGCGGAGATCGGCGTCGGGGCGGCCATCGCGCCCGGCAGCCAGAAGTGGAACGGGACCAGCGCGGACTTGCTCAGTGCGCCGATGAGCATGAGCAGGGCGCCGAAGCCGGCGAGGAAGGTGGTGGGCGGGTTCTCGGTGATCGCGGCCAGCGAGAACGTGCCCGACTGGTTGCCGACGGCGATGATGCCCAGCAGCATCATGAGGCCACCGCTGGTGGTGACGACGAGCGCCGTGGTGGCCGCACCGCGGTTGGCGCGACGCGTGGGGTCGTGGCCGATCAGCAGGTAGGAGAAGATCGTCGTCAGTTCCCAGAAGATGAACAGCACGACGAGGTCGTCGGCGGTCACCAGGCCGAGCATGGCGCCCGCGAACGCCAGCAGGATCGCGCCCGACAGGTTTGGCATCTTGTCGGCGAAATACCATCGGCAGTAGACGAGGATCAGGAAGCCGATGATGGTGACGATGAGGCCCAGGATCCATTGGATCAGCCCCATGTTGAACGTGATGCTGATACCCAGCGCCGGGATCCAGTCGTAGACCTCCTGCCATGAGCCACCGGAGAGGATCAGGCTCGACTGGCTGATCAGGAACACGGCGCCGGCCAGCGGTGGCAGCGCGAGGACGAAGAACGCCCGGGACCCGAGGAACCTGGTGAGCAGTGGCGTGAACGCAGCAACAACGGCATGAGCAGCGATCATTGCGAGGAGCACGCCACAGGTCCCTTCGTCAGACTGTCACGGGGCTTGGACGTTGTTTACCCTATCGGCAGCCGACAACCCCCCGCGCGGCCGTCCGCCCAATTCGGTGATTGGGGCGGCAACTTTGTGGCTCTTGTTGCCGGAAGCCTCAGAGGCGTTCGCGGAGCCAGGCGATGTCGTCGCGGTGCCGCTCGGGACCGCCGGGGGTCTCCAGGATGACCGGGGCCTTCGCGGCGCGGACCACGCCGACGAGATCCTCGTCGCGCAGCGCGCCCTCGCCGAGGTTGGCGTGGCGGTCGACGCCGCTGCCCGCCGCGCCCTTGGAGTCGTTGAGGTGCACGAGGTCGATGCGGCCGGTGATGGCGAGGACGTCGTCGACAAGGCTCTCCATGTCGAGCCCCGCGGCGAAGGCGTGGCAGGTGTCGAGGCAGAAGCCGACGCCGTCGATGTTGTCGCTGCCCTCGATCGCGGCCCACAGGACCTGGAGCGATTCGAGGAACCGGGCCATCGCGTTCGCGCCGCCGGCGGTGTTCTCGATCAGGATCGGCACCGGCAGGTCGAGCCCGTCGACGGCCTTGCGCCAGTTCGTGAAGCCCTCGGCGATGTCGTCGCCCCCGGTGACGTGGCCGCCGTGGACCACGACGCCCTTCGCGCCGACCCGCGCCGCCTCGGTGACGTGCTGTTGCAGCAACTTGCGCGACGGGATGCGGATCCGGTTGTTGGTGGAGGCGACGTTGATCACGTACGGGGCGTGCACGTAGAGGTCGATGTCCTCGGCCGCGGCATCCTCGGCGAAGCGTTCGACGTCGAAGTTCGGCTTCTTCCAGCTCTGCGGGTCCGAGAGGTTGAACTGCAGGACGTTCGTGCCGAGCAGCCGGGCGTCGTCGAGCGGGTTGGCTGAATGCGCATGCGCGCCGAGGCGGAGAGTCATGGGTCTCACTCTATCCGCGGGTGCGGGTGGCCTGTGGGCAGCGAAGTAGGCTGTGGGCAACCCTATGTTCGGAGAATCATGGTCGATCACTGCATCAAAAGGTTCCGCGGCGTCGTGGAGCAACATTCGAAGCGTCCGGCGACGCGGATCAGGGTCGGGGACGGCTGGCGGACGCAGACGTACGCCGAGTTCTCGGACCGCGTCAACCAGGTCGCCCAGGGCTTGATCGACCTCGGCGTGGAGGCGGGCGACCGTGTCGGGTTGTTCGCCAACAACTGCCCCGAATGGTCCGAGATCGACTTCGGCACGGGCGCCGCGCGCGGGGTGATCGTCCCGCTCTACGCGACGTCGACGCCGGAGCAGATCGCGCACATCGTGACCGACTCCGGATGCAAGCTCCTGGTCGTCGGCGGGCGGAGCGAGGCCGAGCGCGTCGTCGAGGCGCGGGCGATCAGCGAGATGCCGCCCGTGTACGTGCTCGAGGACTACGACGGCCGCCCCGACGACGTGCGCCTCTACTCCGAGCTCCTCACCCCGGCCACCGACGCCGTCGAGCAGCGCCTCGATGAGGCGCTGGGCTCGGACCTCTCCGCGATCGTCTACACCTCCGGCACGACGGGCCTGCCGAAGGGCGCGATGCTCACGCACGCGGCCCTCACCGCCCAGAGCGACGCGCTGGACCGGTTCTTCGA
>JAAYZP010000379.1 GCA_012514785.1 Propionibacterium sp.
ATGGTTGCCCCCATGAACGCGAAAAGGGACTCCCGAGGGAGTCCCGATCTTTTCCATCAAGCCTTTGGCTAGGCCTTTTGCTGGCGCGCACGGGAGGATTCGAACCCCCAACCTTCTGATCCGTAGTCAGATGCTCTATCCGTTGAGCTACGTGCGCTGGCGCAATAGGGAACTATACGGCAACCGCGCGGGAGGGCAAAATTCACGACGCCGGCGACACCCAGCCGGGGTTACGCCAGGTCCACCATCACGAACGCCTGCCGCGAGCGCAGCTTGTGCAAGCGCGCCGCCTGCTCGATCCCGACGGCGTCGGCCCCCTCGCGGATGAGCCGCAGGATCTCGGCGTGCTCCTCGACGGAGACCGGCGCGTTGTCGGGCGCGAACACCAACTCGTTCGCCCGGATGAACTGCACCCGCTCCATCTCCCGCTGCACCAGCGCCAGCAGGTACCGGTTCGGGCAGGCCGACCACAGCGTCGAGTGGAACTGCTGGTTGAGGTCGACGAAGCGGCCCGCGTCCACGCCCTCCACAGCCAGGCGGCCCAACTCGTCGTTGATGGCCTCCGCCTCGTCGAGCTGGTCGTCGCCCAGGTGCGGCGCGGCGAGCGCGGTGGCGGCACCCTCCAGATAGGCGAGGGTCTCCATCACCTCGGAGTACGGGTCGACGACGGCGGCCACCTCGGCACCGATGTTGCGGGTGAACGTCACCAGCCGCTCCGCTTCGAGCCGACGCAGCGCCTCGCGCACGGGCACGGGGCTCACGTTGAGGTCGCGCGCGATCTGGTCCAGCACGAGCCGCTCGCCCACACCGTAGTCCCCTGTGATGATTCTCGCCCGGACGGCCTGATAGGCCATCTCGGATTTCGCCACCCGCCCACCTCGGTCAGCCATGTCCGGAATCCTTGCGGGGCACGTCGCCGCGTGTCAAGGGCTCGACCCCCGGAAACGACGCCGGCCCGGGTCCGTGGACCCGGGCCGACAACCCGCGGAGGTGGCGGGATTTGAACCCGCGATGGGGTTGAAGCCCCAAACCCGCTTAGCAGGCGGGCGCCATAGACCGGACTAGGCGACACCTCCAACGCCGAACCAGCCTAGCGGCCAACCACCCGAAACGCACAATGCCGCGTCGCGAATACGCTCCCCCGGCAACCCGGGATTACGCTGTGCGCACAGGAGGTGCCCCATGACGGAGCCGGAGGGCCGCAGACCGCGTCGCGCGGCCGCTGGAGACGGCGTGCCGTCGGAACTCTACCGCCCCGACTCCCCGCCACGGCGCCTCTACCTCGACGACGACACCCCGGCCCCGCCGCGGGCCGAGACGCTGTGGCGCCACGACGGCCCCCGTCCGGCCGACCTGCCCACCTCGATCCCCACGCCCCCGCCGGCTGCGCAGGATCCCGGGGCCGCCCGCACCGCCACCAAGCGCAAGGGCCCCCGTTTCTCCGGCAGCGTCCTCTTCACCTTCCTGTCCACCCTCGTCCCGGGCCTCGGCCTCGTGGGCAGCCGCCAGCGCAGCATCCGCACCGTCGGGATCGCGGTGGCGGCCGGCTTCGTCGCGCTGATCGCCGGCTTCGGGGTGTTCTTCGCCACCCGCGTGACCCCGGCCCCGAACCAGGGGTGGCTCGACGCCGCCGCCTCGGCCGCCGTCGGCCTCATCTCGCAGCGCGCCACCCTGCACGTGATCACGGCGCTGATGATCGCGGTGGGGCTGCTGTGGGTGGCGTTGATCGCGACGACGCACGTCGCCACCCGCCCGCGCCGCCTGGGTGCCGGCAAGCGCGCGATCGGGGCGTTCCTCGTCGCGGCGCTCTCACTCGGCATCGCGGCGCCCGTGGCGGTCGGCGCGCGCTACTCGCAGGTGCTGGCCTCGACGCTCGGCAGCACCTTCTCGCCGCTGGGTGAGGTGATCTCCGACTCGCAGCCCGACATCGAGGGCCCGAACCCGTTCGAGAGCATCCCGCGGCTCAACGTCCTGCTGCTCGGCGCCGACATGGACGAGCGCCGCATCGAGGAGGGCGACCGGCTGGGCTACGGCCTCCGCACCGACACGATCATGCTCGCCAGCGTCGACACCGCCACGGGCGAGACGGCGCTGATCCAGATCCCCCGCAACGTGCAGTACACGCCGTTCCCGCCTGGCAGCGAGCTGAGCATGCTGTTCCCCGGGGGGTACACGGGCGAGCCGCCGGCCGACGAGTGGTTCATCAACACGATGTGGGAGAAGGTCGACGCCGGCTACCCGCGCGTGTTCCGCGGCCAGACGTACCGCGGCGCCGAGGGCCTGAAGCAGGGCGTGGAGGGCATCACGGGCCTCGAGGTGCACTATTTCGTGATGCTCAACATCGACGGCCTACGCGAGCTCGTCGACGCCATGGGCGGCGTGACGGTCAACATCAACGAGGACCTCCCCATCGGCGGCAACTCCGAGAACCGCCGCGCCGACGCGTGGCTCCGGCAGGGCCCGGACCAGCACCTCGACGGCTACCACGCGCTCTGGTACGCCCGGAGCCGGTGGAGCACGTCGGACTATTCGCGGATGGCGCGGCAGTCGTGCCTGATCAACGCCGTCGTCGACCAGGCGAGCCCCGCGACGATGCTGACCCGGTTCGAGGCGATCGCGAGGGCGTCGTCGCAGATGATCCAGACGGACATCCCGCAGGAGGCGCTGGAGCCGCTCGTGGATCTCGCGCTCAAGGTGCAGGACCAGCCCATGAAGCGCCTCGTCTTCTCGCAGGGCAAAAACGGCTACTGGTACTCCGACCCCGACTTCGAAGCGATGCGGGCCGCCGTCGACGACATGCTCGACCCTCCCCCGCCGACGCCGACGCCCGATACGAGCCCGGGTGCCGACGAGACGGACGATCCCGACGAGGACCCGAGCGACGAGTCGTCCGAGGGGCCGCCACCGACGTTGGTGGACGGCACGCAGGACGTCGAGGACGCCTGCGCCTACAACCCGATGTGACTCACTTGACGCGGCCGAGCCGCTCCATGATCGCGTCGACGACGTCTTGCATCTGGTCCTGCGCGGGCCCGCCCGGGAAGATCAGGTGGGTGCGCCGCACGTTGCCGTGGTAGATGGTCACGTGCGCGCCGTGGACGGCCTGCGTCACCTTCGACACGTCAGCCCAGCCGCCAGAATGTTCCTGGTTGGTGCCGGAGACGTGGTAGCCCTCGTCGGTGAGGGTGATCCGCACGCCCAGCCGCGCCATCGAGACCAGCGCCATGGCGAACAGCGCGATCCCCAGCGCGAGCACGACCGCCGCGAGCACGACTACGACGGCGTGCCACGCGTTCTGCAGGGAGAGCACGAGGAACACGGCGCCCAACAGACTCAAGATCGCGGCGATGGCGAAGGCCCTCAACGGCGGGCGGGGCCTCAGGATGAATGTACGCTCCGGCATGCACCTATGGTAGCGGGGCCGGTTCGGCGCATAGGGTGGCCCAATACGGTTACCGGAGGAGGCCCCATGCACGACATTCTGGAACGAGTCCCCAGCCAGCATTTCATCGGCGGCGAGTGGGTGGGTGAGCCCGCGCTGGCTGTCCATGACCCGGCCTCGGGCGAGGTGATCGCGCGCGTCGCGGACGCCGACGTCGCCACCGCGGTCTCGGCGCTGGATGCCGCCTGCGACGCCGCCGACGGCTGGGCCGCGACGGATCCCCGCGACCGGGGCGAGCTGCTGCGTCGCGCGTTCGAGCTGATCCACGAGCGCGCCGACGACTTCGCCACCCTGATGACGCTGGAGATGGGCAAGCCGCTCGCGGAGGCGCGCGGCGAGGTGGCGTACGGGGCGGAGTTCTTCCGCTGGTTCTCGGAGGAGGCGGTGCGCATCCACGGTCGGTTCGGGCGGGCGCCGTCGGGGCCGATGCGGATCGTCACGGACAAGGTGCCAGTGGGGCCGGTGTTCGCGATCACGCCGTGGAACTTCCCGCTGGCGATGGCCACCCGCAAGATCGGGCCGGCGATCGCGGCCGGCTGCACGACGGTGGTGAAGCCCGCCTCGGAGACACCGCTCACGATGCTGCTGCTGATGGAGGTGCTGACCGAGGCCGGGATGCCCGCAGGCGTGGTGAACGTGTTCAACACGTCGAACGCGAAGGACACCTCCGCGGCGGTCATCAGCGACCCGCGGCTCCGAAAACTCACCTTCACCGGCTCGACCGGCGTGGGCAAGCAACTGCTGCGGCAGGCGGCCGACAACGTGCTGCGCTCCTCGATGGAGCTCGGCGGCAATGCGCCGCTGATCGTGCTGGAGAGCGCGGACCTGGAGAAGGCCGTCGAGGGCACCCTCGTGGCGAAAATGCGCAACAACGGCCAGGCCTGCACCGCCGCCAACCGGTTCTTCGTGCACGAGAGCGTCGCCGAGGAGTTCGAGCGGCGGCTGCACGAGCGGTTGAGCGATTGGCGGCTCGGGCCCGGGATGGAGGAGGGCACGCAGCTGGGTCCGCTGATCCACGATCGAGCTGTGGGTGACATCGTCGGGCTCATCGACGACGCGGTCGAGCAGGGCGCGACGGTGACCCTCGGCGGCGGCAGGGCCGACCGGCCGGGGAGCTTCCTGGAGCCGACGATCCTCACCGGCGTCGGCGACGGC
>JAAYZP010000380.1 GCA_012514785.1 Propionibacterium sp.
CTGACCGCGCTCAACCCTGGCTACCACCGGCACCTGCGTGCCGCCGCCCGTGCCCTGCGGGATCGCACCGGCCTGCCCCGCCACGTGATCGACCTGGCGTGCGGCTCCGGCTCGTCGACGAGGGCGCTGGTGGACCTCATCCCCGGTGTTGAAGTGCTCGGGCTGGACGCCTCCGACGGCATGCTCGAGCAAGCCCGGGCGAAGTCCTGGCCCGACGGGGTGCGGTTCGAGAACGCCGTCGCGGGCGAGCTGGATATCGATGCGATCGGCCGGGGCGGGTGGGATGCCGTGTTCACCGCCTACCTGTTCCGCAACGTCGAGGAATCCGTCCGCGACGACGCCGTGCGGGAGGCGTTCGAGCTGCTGCGGCCGGGCGGCTGGCTCGTGGTGCAGGAGTACTCCGTCGACGGGGACCGCCGCGCCACACTCGTGTGGGACGTCGTCAGCCAGGCCGTGATCATCCCGCTGGCCACGCTCGTCGACGGCAACCGCGACCTCTACCGCTACCTGTGGCGCAGCGTCCGCGACTTCGACGCCACCGCCACCTTCATGGACCGGCTCGCCGCGGCCGGCTTCGCCGACGTCGCCACGCGGACCGTCGGCGGGTGGCAGCGCGGCATCCTCCACACCTTCGTCGCCCGCAAACCTGAAGGAACATGAGCATGAGCACCGAACTCCCTGGCCGCGACCGTCGCGCAGTCCGCCACCCCGGCCCCTCCGGCCGCTACCGCCTCACGGAGCCCCGCCACGTCGCCGTCGTCGGATGGGGCGTCGCCGGGCTCGCGTCGGCGGTGGTGCTGGCGGAACGCGGCGTGCAGGTCACGCTGATCGAGGCCGACGAGCGGCTCGGCGGGCGCGTGGCCGCCTGGCCGCTGGGCGACGGCCGCACGATGAGCCGAGGCTTCCACGCGTTCTTCCGCCAGTACTACAACCTCCGAGGTCTGCTGGCGCGCACCGACCCCGGCAACGCCCGCCTCATTCCCGTCGACGACTACCCGCTCCAGCGCCCCGACGGCATGCGCGACTCGTTCTCCGCCATCCCCAGGACGCCGCCGTGGAGCGTCCTCGGTTTCGTCGCCGCGAGCCCGTCGTTCACGTGGCGCTCCCTGTTGGGCGTGAACTTCTCCGCCGCGCTGGAGCTTGTCCGCGTGCGCTTCCCGCGCACGTTCTCCGACTACGACGGCGAATCCGCGGCCGACTTCCTCGACCGTCTGCGCTTCCCCGACGACGCCCGCGCGCTCGCGCTGGAGGTGTTCGCCCGCTCGTTCTTCGCCGACCCGTCGCAGTTCTCCGCCGGCGAGCTCGTGGCGATGTTCCACACCTACTTCCTGGGCTCCGCGGAGGGCCTCGTCTTCGACGTCCCCGACTACGACTACGTCACCGCGCTGTGGCGCCCCCTCGGCCAGCTGCTGGGCGAACTCGGCGCGACGCAGCGTCTCGGCGAGCGCGTCGAGAGGGTCACGATCCGCGACGACTCCGCCACGGTGCGCCTGGCTGGGGGCGAGGAGATCGGGGCGGACGCCGTCGTACTCGCCACCGACCCGCGCACCGC
>JAAYZP010000381.1 GCA_012514785.1 Propionibacterium sp.
ATGACCGCGCGGTCCTGCTCCAGGATCGCGATGCAGAGGTCGTCCTTCGTGGCGAAGTTGGAGTAGAACGCGCCGCGGGAGAAACCGGCGCGCTCGCACAGCTGCTCCACGCTCGTCGCGTCGATCCCTCGCTCGGCGAACTCGTCGATGGCGGCCTCGATCAGGCGCGAGCGGGTGGCCTCGCGGCGCGGGGTGGTCTCGGTCATGGTCTCCTCTTCGGCTCCAGAACTGAGTTTAGGGATCCGGATACACCAAGGTATCCTGAGGGTCGGATTCATTACTGTATTCAACCCGAGGTGGGAATGTCCGCAAAGCTCTATGCCCTTGGCCGCTGGTGTTATCGCAACGGCGGGAAGGTGCTCATAGCCTGGCTGCTCGCCGCCGCGATCCTCGGCGGGATCGGCGTCGCCATCCAGGGGCGCTTCAACGACTCGTTCGAGATCCCGGGATCGTCGTCGCAGGAGGCCCTGCAGCGCCTCAACATGACATTCCCCCAGGGCTCCGCGCTCACAGCCAACGCGGTGATCGTCGCTCCCGAGGGGCACGACATCAACGACCTCCAGGCCGAAATCGAGCCGGTGCTCGACCGGTTCCTCGACTCGCCGATCGTCGACGACGTCCAATCGCCCTGGTTCGAGTACGTCTCCGGGCAGGTCTCCGACGACAACCGCGCGGCGCTCGCGACGATCACGCTCAACGTCGCCGAGTCCCCGAACCCCGAGCAGCTGCAGACGATCGTCGACGCCGGCGAGCACGTCGAGGCCGCGCTGCCCGCCGGATCCGACGTCGTGATGGGCGGGCCCGCGTTCGAGATCGAGCTGCCGGCGCTCACCGTCACCGAGGTGTTCGGCGTCGTCCTCTCGTTCATCGTGCTGATCGTCATGCTCGGCTCCGTGCTGGCCGCCGTCGTGCCCATCGTCACCGCGCTGCTCGGCGTCGGGCTCGCGATGGCGCTCATGCTCGGCGCCACCAGCATCATGGAGATCAACTCGGTCACTCCCATCCTGGCGGTGATGCTGGGGCTCGCCGTCGGCATCGACTACGCCCTGTTCATCTTCGCGCGCCACCGCGACCAGCTGCGCGCCGGCATGGACGCCGAGGAGTCGATGGGGCTCTCCATCGGCACCGCCGGCACCGCGGTGGTCTTCGCCGGCGCCACCAACGCCATCGCGCTGACGGGCCTCGCCGTGGCCAGGATCCCGTTCATGACCGTCATGGGCATCTTCGCTTCCATCGCCGTGGCCTTCGCCGTCGCGATCGCGCTCACCCTGCTGCCCGCCTTCGGCGGCATGCTCGGCGAACGGATGCGCCCGAAGCCGCGCAAAGAGAAGGCGCAGGCTGAGGGCAAGGCGCCCCGCAAGGGCCTCTTCCGCTGGTGGGTGGGGGTCACGACGTCGCGCCCGATCGCCACGATCGTCGCCGTCGTGGTGGTGCTCGGCACGCTGACCATCCCCGCGGCCAACCTCACCCTCTCCCTGCCCAACGCCGGCCAGGGCGCCGAGGACCGCTCCTCCCGGATCGCCTACGACCTCACCGCCGAGCACTTCGGCCCCGGCTACAACGCCCCGCTCGTGATCACCGCCGGCATCATCGGGTCCGACGACCCGCTCGGCCTCGTCGACGAGCTCGTCGACGAGGTGGAGGCCGTCGAGGGTGTGGACCGGGTGGTGATGGCCGTGCCGAACCAGAACGCCGACACCGCGCTGATCCAGCTCGTCCCCACCACCGGCTCCGACGATCCCGCCACCGTCGACACCGTGGAGACCCTGCGCGACATCACCGACGGCTGGGCCGAGAGCCGCGGCATCCAGGCCGACGTCACCGGCTTCACCGCCGTCCAACTCGACGTCACCCAGCGCCTCGGCGAGGCCATCATCCCGTTCGGGCTGCTCGTCGTCGGGCTCTCGCTCGTGCTGCTCGCGGCCGTGTTCCGCTCGGTGTGGGTGCCGGTCAAGACCGCCGTCGGCTTCCTGCTCAGCGTGGGCGCCTCGTTCGGCATCACCCAGCTCGTGTTCAACGAGGGCTGGTTCAAGGAGATCATCAACCTCGAGAAACCCGAGGCCATCATCAGCTTCCTGCCGATCCTGCTGATGGGCATCCTGTTCGGGCTCGCGATGGACTACGAGATCTTCATCGTCTCCCGCATCCGGGAGGACTACATGCACGGCAAGCCGGCGATGCAGTCGATCCGCGACGGCTTCGTCGCCTCCGGCCCGGTGGTCACGGCCGCCGCGCTCGTGATGGTGGCCGTCTTCGCGTTCTTCGTCCCCGCCGGCATGATGGCGATCAAGCAGATCGCCTTCGCGCTCGCCATCGGCGTGCTCATCGACGCCTTCCTCATCCGCATGACGCTCGTCCCCGCCGTGCTCGCGCTGCTGGGCGACCACGCGTGGTGGATGCCGAAGTGGCTGGACAAGCTGCTGCCGAAGTTCGACATGGAGGGCGAGCAGCTCACCAAGCAGCTCGAACTCGCCGACTGGCCCGGCACCGACGCGATGCTGCACGCCGAGGAGATCACCGTCGACGGCATCCTCGAGCCGCTGTCCGTCCAGGCCCGCGGCGGCCAGGTGGTCGGCATCGTCGGCACGGTCGGCGCCCGGGCCGGGGCCGCGCTCGCGCTCAGCGGCCGACTCGAGACCGCGTCCGGCCGCGGACGCGTCTGCGGCGCCCTGCTACCCGACGACGCCGGCACCATCCGCCGCCGCACCTACTACGTCGACCTCTCCGCGGAGCGCGATCCCGCCGCCAGCCTGGACCGGCTGAAACCCCGGCCCCGCACCGTCGTCTTCATCGACGGCATCGACGGCATGGGCACGCCCGCCGGCAGGACGGCGCTCCAACGCGTCGTCGAGCATGCGCGCGAGACGGAGGACATCGCCGTGATCTGCTGCGCCAGCAGCGAGGCGGCACTGACCGCCGTGCAGCCCGACGACGTCGTGCACGTCACCGAACCCGCCCACGAGGAGGCACTGGTATGAGACCCGAAGGAACCAAGCCCGGCCGCAAGGTGTCGTGGCCCGTGCTCATCGCCCTGTTCCTCGTGCCGCTGCTGGTCGCCGGCTCGCTGCTGGGGCTCGTCGGGACCCGCGACGACGACAACATCACCGCCGCCGTCGTCAACCTCGACGAGGGCACCGAGATCGACGGCCAGGTGGTGCCCATGGGTCGCCAGCTCGCCGCCGAGATCCTGGAACGCGAGGGCCACAACATCCACTGGATCCTCGCCGACGAGGAGAGCGGCGACGAGGGCCTGCTCACCGGCGACTACTCCGCCGTCGTGACCATCCCGCCGAACTTCTCCGAGGCGGCGATGTCGTTCGCCGCGAACGACGCCGACGAGGCCGAGCGGGCGAGGATCGACGTCGCCATCTCCCACAACGCGCCCGCCGGCGACGCGGGCCTCGCCCAGCAGATCGCGCGCATCGCCACCACGGCGCTGAACGACATGCTCACCGGCCAGTACCTCGAGGGCATCTACCTCGGCTTCAACGAGATGGGCAGCCAGTTCGCGCAGATCTCCGACGGCGTGGAGCAGCTCGCGGACGGCTCCGGCCAGCTCGCCGACGGCCTCGGCGCGGCGGCTGAGGGCACCGGCGAACTCGCCGACGGCATGCGGCAGCTCGCCGACGGCTCGGGCGAACTCACCGCGGGCGGCGACCAGCTCGCCGAGGGCAGCTACGGCCTCGTCGACGGCGCCAGCCAACTCGCCGCCGGCGCCAGCCAGCTCAACCAGGGCGTGCAGGGGATGGCCGCGCAGATGCCGCAGCTGACCGACGGCATCGGGCAGCTGGCCTCGGGCGCGCAGCAGCTGCTGCCCGGCGTCGCGGCCTACACCGACGGCACCGCGCAGGTGGTGGGCGGCGTCGGCCAGCTCCACGACGGCCTCGACCAGGTGGTGGCCGGCATGGACTCCGCCGACATGGACTTCTCCCAGCTGGACCAGCTCGTCGACGGCTCCGCGCAGCTCGCCGACG
>JAAYZP010000382.1 GCA_012514785.1 Propionibacterium sp.
GCTCGTGCTGCACGCCGACAGCATCCGCTCGGAAACCGCGGAGGAGGCCCGACCGCCCGTCGGTTCCCTCACGCTCGCCGGCGGCGTGCAGCACGCCGTGCAGGGACTGCGGGAGTTCATGGAGCGCTACCTCGACGACACCGATGACCCCATGATCCAGCTCACCGGCGGCCAGGACTCCCGCATCGTGTTGAGCGCCATCCCCCGCTCCCGACGGCGGGGGCTGCGCGCAATGACCCTGCAGGCGCCCGGCTCACGGGACACCGAGGTGGCCGCGCAGATCGCGGACGCGTACGGCATGCGGCACGAGGTACGTGCCGTCGAGGGACTGGCCAACGCGTCGCCGGAAGATTGGTACCGGCGCGTGTTCCGCACCGCCCGGCACTACGAGTGCATGACCGACCCGATCGCACGCTCGATCACCGGCCTCGTCGAGGAGTCGTTCGACCAGGGCGAGCGGCTCTGCGGGCTGGGCGGTGAAGTGGCGCGCGGCTTCTACTACATGGGCCGGGTACGCCCCTCCCCCGTGACCCCGGAGCGGGCATCGACGCTGGCCAAGTGGCGGATGCTGGCCAACGAGGCCGTGCATCCGGAAGTGCTGCACCCGCGTCTGCGGGACCGCGCGATCCCGACCTCCGTCGACATCGTGTCCCGGGTCCTCGACGCCGCCGACGACGAATGGTTCACCGCCACCGACGAGCTCTACCTGCACCGGATGCGCCGCTGGGCGGGGCTCTGCGAAACTGCCGTCACGTTCCGTCGCAGCCTCACCAACCCGATGCTCGAGGACACGTTCGTCGACGTCGCACGCCGGCTGGCGCCCCGGGACAAGGCGGGCGCGCGCTTCCTCGCGCGGGTGCAGATGGCGCTCGACGACGACCTCGCCCGACTTCCGCTCGACGACCGCCCGGCGCCCCGGGCCTACGCGAACCCGGGGGTGGGAGCACGGTTCCAGACGCTGCGCACGAAGGCGGGCAAGCTCGGGGCCAAGAGCCTCCAGCGCCTCCGCGGGGCCCACCGCCCGCCGGCGGGCGGTGCCGTCGTCGCCGGCAAGCTCGCCGAGTACTTCCACGCCACGGGCGCGGCACTGGACCCCGCCCGCGATTCCGGGATCTTCGACGAGCGCTGGCTGGACGGGCTCTCGGACGGCAGCGTTGCACCGTCACCGGCCTCCCTCGCGCTACTCATGAACGTGCTGGCCGCGAGCGGAACGAGATCGGCATGACCCACAGGATCGATGCCGTGCTGCAGCACCGACTCTGCGCCGGGTGCGGCGCCTGCGCCTACATCGCGGGCGACCACGGCGTGACCATGACCGACGTCCCGGGCGTGGGCAAGCGCCCCGTCGGCGTCGCGGCCCTGCCGCTGTTCGTCAAGGACCAGATCGCCGACGTGTGCCCCGGCTCCGAGGTCCGCGCGCCCAGCTGGGACGGGCACGAACCGGACCGTGACGAGGTCGTCACCGGGCCCACGAAAGCGATCTGGGAGGGGTGGGCGAGCGACGACGAGATCCGGTGGGCCGGCTCGTCGGGCGGCGTGGTCACCGCGCTGGCCACCTACGCGCTCGAGCACCTGGGCATGGCCCTGGTCGTGCACACCGGCATGGACCCGGACGAGCCATGGCGCAACAAGACGATCATCAGTCACGACAGGCAGGGTCTCATCACGCACAGCAGTTCGCGGTACACCACCTCGTCGCCCGTCGAGGCCCTGCGACTGGTCGAGGAGAGCGACCGGCCCTGCGTGTTCATCGGCAAGCCGTGCGACGTCGCCGCCGTGGCACGCCTCCGACGCACCCGCCCGCGGCTCGACCGCAACCTGGGCCTGGTCCTCAGCTTCTTCTGCGCCGGCACCCCGGCATCCGACGGCAGCCTGGCACTGTCGCGGGAGCTGGGTGTGCCCAGGCCCACCCGGCTGCGGTACCGGGGCCGCGGTTGGCCGGGTGATTTCCGCACCACGGACGGCGAGCGCGAGGCCACCATCAGCTACGACGAGTCCTGGGGCCGGCTGGCCCAGAAGCCCCGGCAGCTGCGCTGCCAGCTCTGCCCCGACGGATTGGGCGAGCTTGCCGACGTCACCGGCGGGGACGCCTGGCACCGACGGCAGGAGGGCACCGACGGCATCTCGCTGATCCTCGCGCGCACCGACCGGGGAAAGCAGATCGTCGAGGCCGCGATCCGCGACGGCTATCTGGAGGCCACGGACAGCGATGCCCGCCGCGTGGTGGCCGCGCAGGGGCTCGTGCAGCGTCGTCGGGTCGTGGGCACGAGGCTCCTGGCCCTGCGCACCCTCTTCCTGCCGACCACGAGGTTCCCCGGGTTCAGGCTCCGGGCCGCCGCCGCACAAGTGGGCATCCGGAGGCACATCAAGGAATTCGCCGGCACGATCCGGCGCACGCTTCGGCACGGGAGGACATGATGCGAAGCAGACACTCCAGACTCATCGTCGGCCTCTACGGCCGGGGAACTCTCGGCCGAGCACTCGCGCGCCGCGCGGTCAACCGGCTCGAGGGCGGCGAGATCCACTCCGAGTCGCTCCGCGACATCTTCCGGCGATACCACGGGGTGGACGTCGGCGCGTACACGCACGGCGGGTGCTTCGAACCCCACAGCTTCGGCCGCAACACCACCATCGGCCGCTATACGTCGATAGCACGCACCGCATTCGGCGCCACGCTCGACCACCCCACCCAGTTCAAGGGCATGCACGGCTTCTTCTTCAATTCCAACCTCGGCTACACGGACCACGTACGCGAGTACACGGAACTCACCATCGGCAACGACGTCTGGCTCGGGCACAACGCGGTGATCAGCTCCAACGTGCGCGAGATCGGCGACGGCGCGGTCGTCGGCGCGGGCGCCGTCGTGTTCAAGGACGTGCCGCCCTACGCGGTGGTGGTCGGCAATCCGGGGCGCGTCGTGCGCTACCGGTTCAGCCCGGAGACGATCGAGGAACTGCTCGCCGAACGCTGGTGGGAACGCGACATCGACGAGCTGGCACCGCACATCAGCCTCTTCGACCGGCCACTCGACGACGAATACGAGCGATCGGCAACCTGAGGAGAAGTTGCCGCGACCAGACTCCGATTTGTGCACTCCTGAGAAGTATCTTAGAGTTTCTAAGGAAATCTCCCCCCGAGTGCAAGGAAACCTTGTGATACGAATACGCCCGGTGCGGCGAATACGCACCGACAACCAGTCCACCCGTCCGTCCCGGCGCACGCTGACAGCACTCGCGGCGTCCTTCACCCTCCTGGTCGTAGGAGCGCTCCTCGCCCCGACCACGATCCTGGCCAACGCATCCTCCCCCAGCGGTGTCGGCCTCTTCAACGACTCGGTCAAGCCCGAGAATTCCGCCACCTCTGACAAGACGTCGGCGAACCTCGGCGTCAAGTTCAGCAGCGACACCTCCGGCAGTGTCACCGGGCTGCAGTTCTACCGCAGCGATCTCCAGAAGCAGGCGTACACAGCCTCACTGTGGGACCTGAACGGGACGCTCCTCTCCCAGACCACCTTCCCGGCGTCTTCGTCCGAGGGCTGGCAGACCGCCGCGCTCCCCGACCCGGTCAAGGTCAACAAGGGCCGCTGGTACGTGGCCTCCTACCTGGCATCGGACGGGCAGTACGTCTCCACCGATGACGTGTTCGGTTCCAACTGGAGCAAGTCGCCGCTGAACGCGCGCAAGCACGGCGGCACCAAGGTCGAGGCCACCGGCACGGTGATCCCCAAGACCACGCCGAAGGCCGACCGCGGCACGAGCTTCCTCGTCGACGTCGTGTTCGACGACTCCAACTCGCACTCCGCCCCTGCGCCGCAGCCCACCGAGGTTCCGTCGCAGCCGGCCGAGCCCAAGCCCACGCCGTCGGAGACGACCGCGCCGCGCCCCGAGCCGACACCCACGGAGAGCACCGCCCCGGAGCCCACGCCCAGCACCCCTGCTGAGCCCACCCCGGCACCCTCCCCCTCGGAGACCGAGACCTCGGCCCCGGAGCCGACCCCGTCGACCCCGGCCGAGCCCGAGCCCACCCCGGAGCCCTCGCGCCCGGCGCAGCCCGGCCCCTCGAACCCCGGCAACGGTGAGCGCCCCGGCCCGAACAACACCGGCGTCCCCGCCGGCGTCAGCCTCTCCGCCTACACGGGCCCGATGACGATCACCGCCGACAACACGGTGATTCGTGACCGGGTCGTCAACGGCACCCTGCGCATCCAGGCCTCGAACGTCCAGATCATCAACTCCCGCATCAACGGCGGAGTCGACCTGCGTTCGCCCCGCACCAACGACTACTCGTTCACGATCGTCGATAGCGAGGTGCACATCGGGGACAACCTGAACACCGGCC
>JAAYZP010000383.1 GCA_012514785.1 Propionibacterium sp.
AGGAACATCTTCATCTGCTCCATCGACGTGTTCTGCGCCTCGTCGAGGATGATGAACGCGTCGTTCAGGGTGCGCCCGCGCATGTACGCCAGCGGCGCCACCTCGACCACACCGGAGGTGAGCAGCTTGGGCACGGAGTCGGCGTCGACCATGTCGCGCAGGGCGTCGTACAGAGGGCGCAGGTAGGGGTCGATCTTGTCGGTCAGCGTGCCGGGCAGGAAGCCCAGCTTCTCACCCGCCTCGATGGCGGGCCGGGTGAGGATGATTCGGCTGACTTCCTTGTTCTGCAGGGCCTGGACGGCCTTGGCCATCGCGAGGTACGTCTTGCCGGTGCCGGCCGGCCCGATGCCGAAGACGACGGTATGCCGGTCGATGGCGTCGACGTAGCGCTTCTGGTTGAGCGTCTTGGGGCGCACCGTCTTGCCGCGCGAGCTGATGATGTCCTGCGTCAGCACTTCCGACGCGGAGACCTCGGGTTCCTCGGCCATGTGGAGGACGCGCTCGATGGTCTCCGGCGTGAGCCCCTGGCCCGTGCGGATGATCGCGATGAGTTCGTAGAGGACGTCCGCGGCCCGGGTGACCGCCTGTGTGGGGCCGCTCAGCGTGACCTGGGAGCCCCGCACGTGGAGTTCGGCGTCGAGCCCGTCCTCCAGCGTCCGGAGGTTCGCGTCTCCGGGGCCGAGCAGGCTGACCATGTCAATGGATGGCGGGACGCTCACGACCCGGGTTCCGGGGAGCTGGTGCAGTTGACTCAGGGCTCAGCCTTTCGTACCGGTCCGCGCGGCTCTCGTCGGACCGTGCCTAGCTTAGCCCGGCACCCCGGCCGGGCCTCTCGACAGCCGTGTCAGTCCTCGAGCGGCGAGTCTTCGGTGATGATGTGCATGGCCGCTTCCTCGGCCGACGCCGCACCACCGCTGAATCCGACGTCGCGGCCCGCGGTGCCGTCCGCGTGCACCAGGCGGCCGGCGCGGTTCTGGCCGACCTCCCGGTCCTCGTAGAGCGGGTTCCACTTGCCGTCGAGCTTGCTCGGGTCGTGTTCGGGCTCCTCCTGCTTGACGCGCATGTCGAGGGTCTCCCCCTGGCGCATCTCCGCGGGCGTGTTGCCGTATCCCTGAGCCGGGCTCCAGTTGTCCGGCGCCACATAGCCCTCGTCCAGGACGTCATCCACCCCGCGGTCGATCAGCGTGTCGCTGGCTTGGAGCTGCTGCACGGTGCCGTCGTCGGGATCTGCTACTTCGTTGCCTTCCATGACCCAAGTTTGCCACCAACGACGCCGCTATGGGGCTCCGGGTTAAGATCCTCTGAATGAGTCAACCGACCTTCGCCCAGCCCACCCGTGGGCCGTACGACATCGTCGTGACCGCCTTCGTGGGGCTCCTGCTCATCTCCAACGTCGCCGCGGTCAAGCTGATCCAGTTCGGCCCCGACGTCGAGGTCCTCGGCTTCCCAGTGCTGCCGATCATCACCGACGGCGGCTTCATCCTGTTCCCGCTGACCTACGTGATCGGCGACGTGCTGGCCGAGGTGTACGGGCTGAAGGGTGCGCGTCGGGCGATCATCCTGGGCTTCGTGATGGCGGCGATCGCCTCGCTCACGTTCCTGCTGGTGGGTATCACGCCGCCGGCCGCGGATTGGCCGTTCCAGGAGTCCTACGACGGCATCCTGGGCTTCGTGCCGCGGATCGTGCTGGCCAGCCTGGCGGCGTATGCGGTCGGGCAGTTCCTGAATGCGTGGGTCCTGGTGAAGATCAAGTCCCGCGCCCCGGAGGGCAGCCTGTGGGTGCGGCTGCTCGGCTCGACGCTGGTGGGGCAGGCGGCGGACACCGTCGTGTTCTGCATGGTGGCGTTCTACGGCGTGC
>JAAYZP010000384.1 GCA_012514785.1 Propionibacterium sp.
CACGCCGCAGGGCTGACGCCCGGCGGCGGCTCAACCATCTGTGGGGCCCTTGCTGGTTGAGCTCGCCCGCGACGGAGGAGCTGGCGAGGGTCGGACCAGCGCCGGCGGTCGCTGGAACCTGGTCCCTGCCCAGGTCCGGGGTGGTTTCGACCACGCCGCAGGGCTGACGCCCGGCGGCGGCTCAACCACCTAGGCGAGCCCGATCAGCGGGGCGCCTCGATCGCGCGGACCTCGTCGACGTCCGGCATGTAGTACAGCGCCATCGATTCCAGGATGCGGTTCAGCTGTTCCATGGCCGCCCGCCGCTCGCCCTCGTTCGGGGACTCCTGCGCGAGCCGGGCCACCTTCGAAGCTCGGCGGGCGTCGTCGCGGTGCTCCTCGGGCAGGTGCGCGATCCCGACCGTGCGGGCGTGGTCCTTCGCCACCTCGAACGTCACCTCCAGCCGCGACGCCACCGCCTCCAGTTCTTTCACCGGTGTATCGACGGTGACGCCGTCGGCCTGCACCAGGGCGGACAGGAAGCGGGCGGTGGGCTGGGCGGCGCCGTCGAACAGCGCCGGGTGGTCGATGCGGGTGACGATATCGAGCTTCAGCTCGCCGTACTCCGCGCGGATGCCCGCAATCCGTTCCAGCACCTGCTCGCGGTGCGGTACCTCCTCGAGCGTCTCTGGGTGCACGCCGGCGAGGCGTCGGGAGGCGTAGTCGACGACGTTGCGCGGCGTGAGCGGGAGCGCATCGAGCGAACGCACACGAACAGGACCCAGGCGGGGCAGCAGGAGCGCCAACGTGGGCAGCAGGACCATCGACACCAGGACCACGAGGCCCCACGATTCCGTGAACTCCAGGACGGCCCAGCCTGTGGCCCAGGTCAGTGCCCCCGCGACCAGCAACCGCAACGCCCGCGCCCAGGCGGCCTGTGCCCACATGGGCACGGCGACGGTCCGCCGGGCACGCTTCGGCACCATGTCGTCGATTGTGACGCGCTCGCCCCAGTGGACGCGCCAGTGCGCGGTCCACGGCCGTCGGGTGTCCACCCAGCTGACCGTGGTCCAGGCCAACCTCTGCACCCTCCGGTAGCGGAACTTGGCCATCACGCCCGTGTCGTCCGGGCGCAGTACCAGCACCGCCCGGCGATCGGCGTACGTGATTTCCCGGCGACGGTCCACGTCGTGCCACAGCGCGAACATCAGCGACCTCCCGCCGTGCGCCGGCCCGGCAGCGCCTTCGGCTGCCTCCCGCCCATGAGTGCGGCGACCTCGTCCACCTTCGGCAGGTAATACAGCATCAGGGAGGACAGGATCTCGTTGGCCTTCTCGGTCGCGGTGCTGCGCTCGGCGGGCGACGTCGCCTCGTCGCGGGCCAGCCGGAGCGACTTGGCGGCGGTTGCGGCCCGGGCCCGCGCCGTCTCGGGCAGGTGGGCGATCCCCACCTGTTCGGCATGCGCGCGGGCGGTGTCGAACGCGACTCGGATGTCGGCGGCGAGCTGAGCCCGTTCGTCGGGGCGGAGGCGTGCGAGGTCGTTGTCCCACCGCACCATCAGCTCGGTGAAGGTGAGGGTGGTGGGCGCGGCGGGGTCGAACAGCGCGGCGTTCTCGATGCGGTACACGACGTCGCTCAGCAGCGCGCCGTACTCGGTCTTGACGGCGTCGACGACGTCCTGCCCGGCGTGCTCGTCGAACTTGCGGTCGACGATCGAGTTCAGCGGGATCTCCAGTCGGCCCCTGGCCCGGTAAGCGTGGTTGCCCGTGCGCATCAAGCCCGCGGGGATGAACGCCCCGACGCAGGCCATGATGAAGCCCCAGAACGAGTCCGACATCCCCTCTGTGGCCCAGG
>JAAYZP010000385.1 GCA_012514785.1 Propionibacterium sp.
CATGGATGAGCGCCTCCCCTTCGGAGGGCGCGACCAGGCCAAGAAGCATCCGAAGGGTGGTGGTCTTGCCGGCTCCGTTCGGACCGAGCAGCCCGGTCACCCGCCCCGCGGACGCGGTGAAGGTCACATCCGTCACCGCACGGAGTGCACCGAAGCGCTTGCCGAGCCCTCGGACATCGATCGCTGCGGAACTCATCGCGCGAGACTCCCCTGGATCGCCTGCGCGACGTGCGCCGCGTCATCCATGCTGAGGAGGATCTCATCGAACCCGGCTTCGCGCCGATCGGTCACCAACCGGAGCAGCGGCATCCCCCGCTTCATCGCCACCAGCCTCCGCTTCCCCGACGGGTGCGTGAATGTGCCGAGCTTGCGAAAGCCCGACACGACGAGCCCGGATCGCATCCCCAGGACCTCCGACGTCCACCCGGGCTCCACACGAGCGGACAGGATCGCGTGCAGGGGGACGTGGAGCGTGCGGCGACCAGCCATCGACGCCTCCCAACCCGGGAAATGGATGTCGAGTCCCGCCGGTCCGAAGTCGATCTGTGTCATGGCCCTCACCTCTGATTCACTGGATGCATCTCAGTGGGAATATTATCATGATGAGAATGGTGAGAGTTCATGGCTCCAGACCGTCCGATCGCGGAGATTGTGCTGCACCCTGTCCGCATGCGGATCATCCAGCAGCTCGGCGGGCGCAGCATGACAACCGCTCAATTGCGCGATGCGCTGCCCGATGTGAAGCAGGCCACGTTGTACCGCCACGTCGCGGCCCTGCTCGAGGCCGACATTCTGACCGTGACGGAGGAGCGCCAGGTGCGCGGCGCCGTCGAGCGCACGCTCGCACTGGGTGAGCGGATGGCGCATGTCGGCCACCAGGAGCTTCAGGCGATGGATGCCGTACAGCTGCGTTCGGCGTTCACGATGTTCCTCAGTGCTCTCTCGAACGATTTCGAGCGCCTTCTGGACGACGAGCGCGTGACCCTGCGCCACTCATTGGGATTCGGGCGGGCGCAGCTGTACGCCGACACCCAGGACCTCGAGCACCTGCAGTCAGAGATCATGCAGGCGATCACGCCCTATTTCGAGAAACGCAGAGAGGGACAGCAGCGGATGAGCTTCGCCACCATCCTCATTCCTGACGCCGACGACTAGATTTCGGGTGTGGAGACCGCGAAGTTCGAGCACGACGGCCGGGTGATGGTGTTCACCCGGTCCGGGTCACCGAATGGGCGCGCGTTCGTGCTGGTGCACGGCATAGGGATGGGGCACCGAGTCTTCCGCGGGGTTGCGGAGAAGCTGGATCCGGCCGGGGCCGTGTACGCCGTCGACCTGCCCGGGTTCGGCGACTCGCCGGAGCCCGCGGAGGCGTTGGACATGGCGGGCAGCGGAGATTTCCTGGCCGCGTTCGTCGCGTCACTCCCGGAGCAGGATCGAACGCTGGTGGGGCACTCCATGGGCGCGCAGGTTGTCGTTGAGGCCCTTGTCCGGCACCCAGGTGTCGCACGGCGCGCGGTGTTGATCGCGCCGACCGTGAACGCCCGCGAACGTACCGCGAGGATGCAGTCGTGGCGGATGGTGCAGGACCTGGCCATCGAGAGCCCGAAGGTGCTTGTTCTCGGGATGATCCAGTACGCGAAAGCGGGGCCGGCGTGGTTCCTGCGCAAGCTGCGGCAGATGCTCGACCACCGCCTGGAGGATGTTCTCCCCCAGTTGACCGTCCCGACGCTGGTGCTGCGTGGGGAGGTCGATCGTGTGTGTCCGCGGCGATGGGCCGAACGCGTGGCCTCGTTGATTCCGGAGTCGACCCTGCGGGAGGTGGAGGGTCGAGGACATGAGGCGATGATTCGCAGCCCGCAGCCGGTCGCGGACATGATCGTGGAGCACGTCTCGACCTAGCGACGGCTCGGCTGCTCCTCTATGGGGCGGACGCGCCGGTCAGCGACGCGACGACGTCAACCGCCCCGGCGTCGGCCGGGAGTGGCGACGGGAAGAGAGACTCCGGGTCCACCAGGATCATGCGATGCCCGCCCTCATCGAGACGACGGGTGAGCTCCCGCAGCATCCGTTGCGCGACGTTGTCGATCGACGACACCAGCGTGAGGTCCAGTGCCACAGTGTGCTCTGTCGGCGCAGCGACCTCCACCTCGCGTACGATCTTCTCCGCCCCGGCGAAGCGGATGCCGCCCTGCAACTGCAGTACGCGGATCGCGTTCGTTCCATCGCCGACGACGTGGTGCGATCGGACGACCGACCGCGCGGCGGGCGGGACGGACATGACATGAAGGCCCATGTCGGCTGAGAACTGTTCGAAGAGCTGCAATCCGCGCACGCTGTTGCCGTGCTCATCGAGCCGAGGCGAGAAGGTGGCGATGCCGACCTGCCCCGGCAGTGCTCCGATGAGCCCCCCGGCCACGCCGCTCTTCGCCGGGATGCCGACTTGAGTGGCCCAGTCGCCCGCCGCGTCATACATACCGCATGTGGCCATGACGCTCAGAACGTGGCGGATGACCGACTCCTCGACCACCCGCTCGCCGGACCGCGGATTGAGACCGTGATTCGCGAGTGTCGCTGCCATCATCGCCAGGTCACGGGTGGTGACGAGAACCGCGCACTGGCGGATGTACCCGTCCACGACCTCGCGCGGATCCTCCGTGAGAATGTCGTGACTGCGCAGCATGTGGGCGATGGCAAGGTTGCGATGCGCATGCGCCATCTCTGATGTACACACCGCCTCATCGACCGAAAGCCTCCGACCGGCGAAGGCCGACAGACCGTCGATGACGCGCTGTGTTCGCGCCGCGGCGCGCACGCCCGGAGAACCGGCCAGCGCGTGGGTGGTGATCGCGCCCGCGTTGATCATCGGGTTGCGCGGGCGTCCCGTTCCGGGTTCGAGGGAGATTTCGTTGAAGGCTTCCCCCGACGGCTCCACGCCGACCTTCGCGAGCACGGCGTGGAAGCCGCGATCGGCGAGCGCGAGGGCGTAGACGAACGGCTTCGAGATCGACTGGATCGTGAAAGGCGTGTCCACGTTTCCCGCGCCGTAGACCGTTCCGTCGACCGTCGCGAAGACGGCGGCGAGGCGTTCTGCATCGGCGTTCGCGAGTTCGGGGATGTAACCCGCAAGTGCCCCCGCCCTGTTCACGTCCACGTCGTGGATCGCGTCGGCCAGGTAGTCCGAGACGATAGAGCGCATCAGCCGGCCTCCCGCGCGCTGGTGAGCACGAACGATCGTGGAGGCATGCCGTCACGCACTGAGGAGCAAGCTCAGCGCCGCCCAGACGGACACCGTGGCGACGGTCGTCCAGATGACGATGGCCACGGCCTGCCAGAGCAGCACCCACGCCCGCGGCGTGCCCCCGGCCACCAGGATGGCGGATGTGAACTGCGTCGGGATGGCCAGCGGGCCGAGGATGCTGGCACCGGGCACTCCGAACCGGACGAGCCAGCGCTTGAACTTTGCTCGTCCCTTCGATTCCGTCGGCGCGGGGGCGAACTCTTCGACGGGACTCGGCGCGCCCACGGGCACCGCCACCCGGGTGGTCCGGCGATCGACGACGGCGGTGCGCGCCCGTGACGTCAGCAGCACCACGAGGAGCACGCTGATGAAGTTTCCGGCGGCGGCCGCGAGTCCCGCCAGGATCGGGTTCAATCCGCCGACAATCCCCACCATGGCGGCCACTTCGCCTTCGACGAACGGCACGGCGCCGGCCAGCATGGCGATGAAGGGCTGTAACAGCTCCGGCACCTGGGCTACGAGGTCCTGAAATCCTTGTACAAGATTGTCGAGCGGGTTCATGATCTGCTTCCTTTCGTGAAATGGCGGACGCATCATTCGATGCGTCAGCCAGTAGAACCCGTGTCCTCAGAACAAGGTCAAGCCGACCGAAAGTCGCCGTGCGGTCGCCTCCGAGCAGCGCTTGACCGTGTGCCGAGAACAGACGCTTCGCTTGCCGCATGCACTTCGCACTTCTGCTCGTCACCATCGCGGCCGGGGCGATCCTGGGCTGGCTCAATCACAGCCCCTGGTGGGGGTGGATGCTCCTGGCCATCATCGTCGTCTCCTCCGGCGTGATCCTGCACAGCCTGCGTCGCCGGAAGGCGCTGCTGAAGGTCGGCGTGTGGCTCGCCAGCACAGCACTGGTCTGCACGACGGCCGTGGTCGCGTATCCACCCGCGAGCACACGCACCGCCGGCGGTGACCATCCGATCCCCAGCCGGACTGTCCAGACCACTGAAGGATCCGTGCGCGGCGTCGTGAACGATGCCCGGACAGTCGAGATCTTCGCCGGAATCCCCTACGCACAGCCTCCGGTGGGCGATCTTCGGTGGCACGCGCCCAAACCTCCCCGCCCGCACGTCGACATCCTCGTCGCCGACCGCTTCTCGGCCGTACCCGTGC
>JAAYZP010000386.1 GCA_012514785.1 Propionibacterium sp.
GGGGGTTGACCCCCTTGGCAGCCGGCGCCACGACGACGACTTCGTGGCCGGCGTCGAGCAGGTTGCCCTCCAGCTGCTGCACGGCGAACATCAAGCCGTTGCTGCCGGGGCCGTAGTTGTCCGTGAACTGGACAACCTTCAAAGGACGGTGCACACGCTCACACTACCGACATCCGCTGATCCTTCGTGGGAGGCCGTCCGTCGAGCCGGGACGTCGCCCACTCGATCATCGTTTCCTCGTACTGCTCGCGGGCCGGCGACGGCGACAGCGCGAGGTCGTGGATGCCGCCGTCGAACGTCGCGACGGTGACGTCCGCCCCGATCGACGGTGCCTGTTCGAGCATGTGGGCGACGTCGAGGACGCAGTCGGCGCCACGCAGCTCCTCCGCGGTGGGGTGCTTCATCGAGCCGGTCCGGGTCGAGCAGCACAGCAGCACCGGCGCGACGACGTCGAGCCCTCGCGCCAGGCGCGCCTGCTCGCGGCGCACGCTCGCGAACAACCCCGCCCGCACCGGGAAACCCGCCAGCGGCTTCCACCCCAGGTCGTAGTCCCACTCGCCCCCGGTGGACGCGTGCAGGAAACGGCCGTACGGCTCCTGCAACCCGCCGACGATCGCACCCGGCAGCACCCGCGCCAGCGCCCGCACCACCAGCGTGAGCGGCACCCGCTCCAGCCAGGGCCCGTTGTGGTCCAGCCACGGGCTGTTCAGCACGACGGCGTCCGCCCCGCCCGGGTGCCGGTCGGCCCACCCGACGGCGACCAGCCCGCCCATCGAGTGCCCGAGCAGCACCACCTGGTCGTGCCCCTCGGCGCGCACCGTCGCCATCGCGGCGTCGATCTCCTCGTCGTGGTGGCGCAGGTCCCGCACCGCACCGGGGCGGTCGCCGTCGGTGAGCGAGCGGCCGTTCAGCCGGAGGTCGAGCGCGTAGAAGTCGAACCCGGCCTCCCGCCACCGCTCGGCGTGGTCGGCCTGGAAGAAGTAGTCGGTGAAGCCGTGCACATAGAGGACCGCCCGCCGGTGTTCCGGCGGCCGATTGACCAGCACCGCCTCCGGATGCGCCCCGTAGCCGGGCGCCGGCTGCAGCAGGATCGAGCGTCGCTGCCAGTCGGCGCCGAGGACGTCGGGTGTGGGGTGGCTGAGGTTGACCATGCCCCAGTGTCCCATCTCAGCGGAGTTCGACGACGCGATCGCAACCGGCCATCACGGCCTCGTCGTGCGTGATCACCAGCACCGGGTGTCCCTCCGCGGCCAGCCACACGTCCTCCATGAGTGCGTTCGCGGTCTCCTGGTCGAGGTGCTCGGTGGGTTCGTCGAGGATGATGAGGTCGCGCTCGTCGGCCAGCACGCGTGCGAGCGCCAGGCGTCGACGCTCACCGCCGGACAACGTCGAGCCCTCCTCGCCGATCACGCGGTCCAGCGGCAGGTCGAGGCCGGCGCGGCGCAGCGCGTCCGTGACCTCGTCGTCGGTGGCGTCCTTGTTGCCGATGCGCACGTTCTCCGCGACGGTAGACGCGAAGATGTGCGCGTCCTGCGCGAGGTAGCCGACGCGGCCCGCGCGCTCCACCTCGCCGCCAAGCGGCGGGATGAGCCCCATCAGCGTGGCGGCGATCGTCGTCTTGCCCACCCCCGACGGTCCGACGAGGGCGACGCGCTCGCCCTGTGCGACCGCGAGGTTGAGCCCCTCCTGCACGGGCCCGCCGCCGGGCCAGCCGACGGTGGCGTCGGTGAGCCGCACCTCCACGCCCTCGCCGGGCAGCACGTCGCCGGTGCCGATCGGCTCGGCCTCCAGCACCTCGCGCACCCGGGTGATCGCGGCCTCGCTGCGCGTGTACGTCTGGGCGGCCTTCGAGAAGTCCTGGAACACCTCGTGCAGCGCCAGCGGCGTGAGCACGAGCACGGCGAGCAGGCGGGGCTTCAAGTCTCCGGCCGCGACGGCCTCCCCGCCGATCCACAGCGCCGCCACGACGGCCACGCCGGCCGCGATGATCTGCGCGGCGGTGGCGATGCCGCGCACCCAGGCGCCGCGCTGCTCCTGGCGCTTGAGGCGGTCGTCGACGGTGAGTAGCTTCTCGAGCGTCGTGCGCTCCGCGCCGTTGACCAGCAGGTCCGGGCCGGTGAGCGCGAGCTCGCGGGCGCCGTCGGCCAGCTCGCCGCGGGTGCTGAGCGACTCGCGGTCCACACGCTGGCTCGCCCGCGCGGCAGCCATCGGCACGAGGATGCCGGCGACGATCGCGGTGAGCAGCAGGACGAGGGAACTGGCGAGGTTGAACCTGCCCAGCATGATCGTCGTGCCGACGATGACCAGCGACGCCGACAGCGCCGGCAGCGCGACCCGCACCACGAGGTCCTGCACGGCGGCGACGTCGTGGACGACGCGGGTGAGCAGGTCGCCGTGGCGCCGCCCGATCAAGGTGGTCCGGGAGAGTTTGTCGTAGGAGCGGGAGCGCAGCACGGAGTGCATGCGCAGGGCGACGTCGTGGCCGACGAGCCGCTCGGCGTAGCGGAACGCGCCCCGGCCGATGCCGAACGCGCGCACCCCGACGGCGGCCGCCTGCAGGTAGAGCACGGGCGGGTACTCGGCCGCGCGCGAGATCAGCCACGCGGAGACGCCCATGAGCGCCACCGACGAGCCGGAGGCCGCGGCGGCGAGGAACGTGGCCAGCGCCATGCGACGCTTGCCCTTCGGCACCGCGTTCAGCAGGTCCATCACGAGGCCCCGCACGACTACACCCCCGCCCACTCGACGGCGCGGTCGGCCGCGGCGAGCACCGCGGGGCGGTGGCTCACGATCAGCGCGGACGCGCCGGATGCGCGGACCGCCTCGATCACTCCCGCTTCGCGGTCGGAGTCGAGGCCGGCGGTGGGCTCGTCGAGCACGAGCAGCCGGGCGCCGTGCCGGATCCGGAGCAGCGCGCGGGCCAGCGCGACGCGGCGCCGCTCGCCGGCGGAGAGGCCCTCGCCGTCATCGGAGATCACTTTCTCCGGCCCGAAGTCCGCGCCCGAGATGGCGAGCACGTCGAGCACCTCGGCGTCGGTGGCCGACGGGGTGCCCAGCCGCACGTTGTCCGCGACGGTGCCGCGCACCATGCCGGGCTCCTGCCCGACGTAGGCCAACTGCGCGTGCCACGAGGCGAGCTCGATCCCGGCCAGGTCGACGTCGTCGACGGTGACCCGGCCGGAATCCGGGGCCAGGAAACCGAGCGCCAGGGCGAGGGCCGTCGACTTGCCTCCGCCCGAGGTGCCGGACAGCGCCACGATCTCGCCGGGGGCCACCTCCAGTCGGAACCCGTCGAGCACGGGCCCGTCGCCGCCGGGGTAGGTGTAGCTGACGTCCTCGAGCCGCAGGGCGCCGCCCGTGGGAGCCGGGGTGGTGCCGTCGTGGACGGGCGCGGCGTCGATGATGTCGAACGCGGCATCCGCGGCGGCGATGCCGTCGACCGAGTCGTGGAAGTGGGTGCCCACCTGCCGCACCGGCAGGAACGCCTCCGGCGCGAGGATCAGCACCAGCAGGGCGGTGAAGAAGTCCACCTGCTCGAACACGAGCCTGAAGCCGATCGTGACCGCCACCACCGCCACCGACAGCGACGCCAGCAGCTCCAGCGCGAGCGAGGAGATGAACGAGATGGTCAGCACCTTCATCGTCGCGCCGCGGTGCCGTTCCTCGTTGAGGTCGACGCCCCGCTTCTGGGCCCGCGCGCGGGCGAAGGCCTGGAGCGTCGGCAGCCCGGCGATGAGGTCGGCGAAGTGGTTCTCCAGCTTGTCTGCGACCGCGAACGACCGCTTCGTCGCCTTCTCCGTCGTCCATCCGATGAGCGCCATGAAGATCGGGATCAGGGGGAGTGTGAAGGCGATGATGAAGGCGGAGGCCCAGTCCAGCCACAGCACCACGCCGCCGACGATGAGCGGCACCGTCGCCGCCAGCCCCAGCTGCGGCAGGTACTTCGAGAAGTAGCCGTCCAGGTCGTCGAGGCCGCGGGTCACCACGCGCATCAGCGACGTCGACGACGCGCCACCCACCGGGGTGCGCAGGTGGGCCTCCAGCACGTCGCGGCGCAGCTGGGACTTCACGGCCGCTGCGGAGCGGTGCGAGAGCCAGGAGTTCAGCCAGCCGAGCCCGGCGCGCGCGACGAACACCGCGCTGAGCGTGACGATGAGTACCTGCCACCCCTCAGGCAGGTCCCCGAGGGCGAACGTCGTCGTGACGCCCTCGGCGATCAGCCAGGCCTGGACGATGATCAGCAGCGCCGTGACGACGCCGACGATCACCGAGGCCAGCAGGTACGTCCGCGTCGCGCGGGCGCGCTTGAACAGGCGAGGATGAATTGGACCGGTCATTTCCCCTCCAGTCTCCCAGATCCGACAAGTTGAAGGAGTTCGCCCTCATCAGGCAGGACGCCTGCCGGTGCCCTGAACCGGCACGCCCAAACTTCTGACCGGCGTTTTCGGCCACATAGCCCGCTATACGGGGCCATGTGGCCGAAAACGCCCGTCGAAAATTTCCTACAGCGCAGAAAGGGGCGCCCCGTTCGCGGGACGCCCCTCCGAGCTGCGTAGCGACTACGCGGCCACTTCCATGTCGTCGGGGATCGACTTGGTGCTGACCCGCTTGCGGAACACCCAGTACGTCCAGCCCTGGTAGATCAGGACGATCGGGATGAAGATGATCGCCGCGACGCTCATGATCTGCAGCGTCGTCTCGGACGATGCCGTGGTGATCATGTTGAGACGATCGCCGACCGCGACGCTGGTGTCCTGCGCGAAGCCGATGTTGCCGTACATCCTAAAGAAGATGCCCGCGAACAGCGCGACGATGCTGATGCCCGTGAACACGAACGCCCAGCCGTCGCGCTCCCGCACGGTCAGGAACACCGAGAGCGCGAGTGCGACGACCGCGACGATGCCCAGCGCCCACACGATGACGGCGAAGTTGCCGAACTCGGAGTTGGCGGGGTAGGCGATGTTCTGCCAGAGCACGAACGCGGCCAGCAGGACGATCGCCACCCAGCCCACCTTGATGCCGAAGGACTTGGCCTTGTCGTGCATGGAGCCCGACGTCTTGAGCGCGAGGAACGTGGTGCCGTGCTGGATGAACAGCGTCAGCAACATCACCCCTCCGAGCAGGGCGAACGGGTTGAACAGGCCCAGCAGCGAGCCGCTCCAGAGCAGGCCGTCGTTCGGCAGGCCGATCACGAAGTTCGCGAACCCGACGCCGAAGACGAACGTCGGCAGGAACGAGCCGATGATCGCGAACCAGTCCAGCATGGTGCGGTAGCGCGAGTCGTGATGCTTGCTGCGGTACTCGAACGCCACACCGCGCAGGATGAGGCCGACGAGCACGAGCAGCAGCGGCAGGTACAGGCCCGAGAAGAGCGACGCGTACCA
>JAAYZP010000387.1 GCA_012514785.1 Propionibacterium sp.
GCGGTTGCGGGAACGGGTCGAGGGGCTCCGGGCGAGCCGGGAGGCGCTGGTGGCCCATGTCTGACACACCTTCGCTCGCGTCCACCCTCGAGATGCTGGGGCCCCTGCCGGTCTCGCAGCCCTCGGGCCCCGCGTCCCAGCCAACGCCGCCGCGACGCGTGACGAACGCCGCGGCACCCATCGACTGGGGCATCGTCGTCACCCTGCGCCGCGAGGCCGCCCAGCACATCTCCACCGCCTCCGAGCAGTGGCTCGACGAACGCGGCGCACCGATGCCCGACGAGGACCTCCGCGTCCACGCGCGGTCGATCATCCGTTCCGTGGTGCACGCGCGTGCCCAGCAGCTCAGCGACGACGGCGAGGCCCTCTGGCCCCTCGCCCTGGAGACGCGCTACGCGGACGCGGTCGAGAGCGCCATCTTCGGCTACGGCCGCCTCCAGCCGCTGTTCGAGATCCCCGAGGCCGAGAACATCGAGATCCACGGCTGCGACAACGTGATGGTCCAGTACGGCGACGGGCGCCGCGCCGAGCACCCGGCCGTGGCCGACTCCGACGAGGAGCTCGTCGAGGCCATCCGCTTCCTCGGGGAGACCGCCGACCCCCCGCGGCCCTTCGACGACGCCCACCCGACGATGACCCTCGCCCTCGGCACGCGATTCCGCCTGCACGCCATCGGCTTCGGGCTCAGCTACCGCCCGTCGATCGTGATCCGCCAGCACCGGCTCACCGAGGTGTCCCTGAAGGACCTCGCCCGCACCGGCATGCTGCCGCACGACCTGGCCGCACTGCTGGACGCGGCCGTGCTCGGGCGCAAGTCCATCGTGATCAGCGGCGACCAGGGCGCGGGAAAGACGACGCTGCTCAGGGCCCTCATCGAATCCATCCACCCGAGCGAGCGGTTCGGCACGCTGGAGACCGACTACGAGCTCCTCACCCACCTCCACGAGCATCGGCGCAACATGCTCGCACTCCAGGCACGGATCGGGCTGGGCGAATCCACCGACGGCAAGTCCGTCGGGGCCTACACCGTCGCCGACCTGATCCCGGAGGCGCTGCGCCAGAACCTCACGCGCCTGGTGGTCGGCGAGGTGCGCGGCGCGGAGGCCGGCGCGATGTTCGAGGCGATGCAATCAGGAGCCGGAACGCTCAGTACGACGCACTCCCACTCGTCGGCCTCGACGATCGACCGCCTCGCCTCCCGGGTCGCGCAGGGCGGCGTGATCAGCATCGACGAGGCCATGCGGCAGATCGCGCACCACATCGACCTCATCGTCCACGTCGTGCTGCGCGACGACACCTGGCGGGGCGGCACCCGCACCCGCTTCGTCAGCGAGGTGCGGGAGCTCACCGGCTCCATCGAGGGCGGGCGCCCCACCACCCACCTGCTGTACCGGGCGGGCACCTCGTCGTCACCGGAGTTCTTCGACCCGAGCCCGGAACTGCTCTCCGAGCTCGCCGAGTTCAGGACGGCGCGATGACCGGGGCTGCGGCCGCGGCCGGCGGGAGCGTCGCGCTGGGGGTCCTGCTCCTCGTCGCCGGACTGCGTCGCACCGAACGCGCCACCGGTGCGACGCGCCGCGGCTCGGCGTCGAACGCCTGGGGCCGGTTGTCGCGCGTACGGAAGGTGTGGATCGTCGGATCCGTGCTGGCGGGCGTGGCCATCGCGGCCGTGACGGGGTTCCTGCTCGCCATCGTGCTCGTGCCCGCGCTCACGATCGGGGTGCCCTACCTGCTGAGCGCCCCCGCGTCCCGAGAGGTGGACCTGTTGGCCGCGCTCGACCGCTGGGTGCGGCTGCTGTCGACGAC
>JAAYZP010000045.1 GCA_012514785.1 Propionibacterium sp.
CGCCGCGATGATGCGACGGCACTCCGGCTCCGCGACCGCGCCCAGCCCCTTGGTGGGGTCGCCGGCCAGCACGATGCGCACGATGCCCTCGGGGTGCAGCTCGGTGGGGGTGGTGACGCGGGCGACGATGATGCCCGCCGTGTTCAGCCCGAAGGGGCGGTCGGCGTCGACGAGGTTGCCGTCGGCGTCGAGGTCGAGCTCGACGAGGCTGCCGCCCTCCCCGGCGAGCGTCGGGGCCAGCTCGTACGGGTAGACGAGCCCGCGGCGTCGCGCTCGGACGACCTTGGCCTGGTAGTCGTCCAGCGGGGTGAGCACCTCGTCGTTCGGGGGTGCGACGTCGGCGCCGACGCGGCCGGAGACCTTGCGGTGGAACCGCACGGCCAGCGGCGTCGGGCCCTCCTCGAGCGCGAACGTGCCGTGCACGAGCACCTCGGAGATGCCGGCCGAGTCCGTGAGCGGTGTGATCTTCTGCTGGAGGCCCTCGGCCTCGGCAGGGTCGAGCTCGATCTCGGGCCAGACGTGCACCCAGACGTGGTTCATGTCGAGCTGGCTGCCCTCCCGCCCGCGGCCGGTGCGGGTGCGGCGGATCGCCTCCAGGCAGTTCTCGATGGCGCGCTCGGCGTGCGGCACGCCGGCCAGCCTGCCGTGCTCGTCGCGGACGACCGCCAGCTGGCGCACCTGCGCCATCGCGATGAGCCGACGGTCGGCGGGATTGGACTTCGCGACGGCCTCGATGAGCAGCACGTCCTCGGGCGCCGCGAGCCGGCTGATGTCGAACTCGCGCAGGCGCCAGAGGTCGAGCCTGCGGGCCACCATCGGGTGGTGTCCGCGGATGATCTCGTCCTCCACCAGCTCGCCGGGCTCCCCCCAGCGGTAGGTGACGTAGGTGATCTGACCCGACGGCGTGCACACGCCGACGACGATCCGACGCACCGAGCTCGGCAGCCAGGCGGCGATCCGGTCGCGCAGCGGGTCGGAGCTCGAGTCGGGGTCCACCTCCCCGTCGTGGGCGACGTAGAGCTCGACGACGGTGCCCGCACCGCGGTCCTCCAGGCGGTCGGCGACGATGCCCGCGAGCGGGCCGTCGACGTCCAGCTCGCTGCTGTCACCGAGCGTGGAGATCAGCTGGGTGGGGCGGCCGTCGATCTCGTAGTGGCCGGTGATGCCGGGGCGCGAGTCGACGTCGAAGGTCTCGATTTCGTGCAGCCCGAAGCCCTCGTAGTGCTTGCGGGCCAGCACCTCGAGCATCGGCTCGGGGCCCGTGATGCCGGCGGCGAGCCGGACGGCGAGGGTGACGTCGTTCTTCTCGGGGATGGCCTGGAGCCGGGCGATGCCGTCGGCGTAGCCGGGGCCGCTCGGGTCGGCGGCGAGCGTGGCCACCTCGTCGAGCATCTCCTGCCAGATCCGGGCACGCTCCTCGTCCACCATCGGCTGGTCGAACCAGCGGAACCGCGCGGAGCGCGCGAGGTCGCCGAGCGTGGCGAACCGCAGCTGGGTGGCGCGCTTCAGACGCTCCAGCTGCTCCCACGCCTCGACGGCCAGCCCGTTCGACGGCGCCGGCTCGGCCAGCCAGCGCTCCAGGACGCCGACGACCAGCGCGACGTCGACCGCGACGTTGTGGTGGGCCAGGAAGACCCGGAACATCGC
>JAAYZP010000388.1 GCA_012514785.1 Propionibacterium sp.
AAGAGGTCGGAGATGAACCCCGCCCGTTCCAGGAACGCCATACACTCCCTGTACATCCGGTGCCCCGCTTCCAGGTCCCCGCTCGTCCACAGCGCCAGCCCGAGCAACCCCGACGCCGCGCCGCGACCGAAATCGTCGTGCTCGGGAAGCAGGTCGAGCGCTTCGCCCGCGTGCCGCATCGAGGCGGCGATATCCCCGCGGATCAGGGCCTGCCCGGCACGATAGATGGCGATCTGGGCGGGCAGCCGGCGGAACTCCTCCTCATGGGTGACGATCATCTCTTTCGAGGGATGGTCAGCATCGCCGTTCGGGGCCAGCCACCGCTCGGCGTCCCGAAGCCGGGCATCCGCGCCCTCGACGTCACCGAGCGCCTGCATCAGCGTCCCGGCATAGTCGACGCTGAGCACCGGCCTGACGCGGATGACCTCATCGGGCAGCGCCCGCATCCAGCCGAGCAACGTCATCTCCTGCCGGTTCCGCCCCATCACCGGCACCGACCGCTCGACCAGATCCGCCGCGCGCGAAGAGTCCTTCGCCGCGAAGGCGTGATGGATCGCGGTCGGCAGGTTGCCGCTCTGCTCATGCCAGATGCTCGCCCGCCGATGGAGCATCGGGATCCATCCGTGTTCCTCGTCCACCAGATGGGCCGCGAGCACATCGGCGAAGAGATGGTGATAGCGATACCACCGCCGCCTGGCGTCCAGCGGCACGACGAAGAGGTTGCCCCGCTCCAGGCGCTCCAGGATCGATCTGCTGTCCTCACGGCCGGTGACGGCGTCGCAGAGGTCGCCGCTGAGCCGGTCGAGGATCGACGTCTGGAGCAGGAAATCCCGGAGGTGCCCCGGCTGGCGGCCAAGGACCTCCTCGACGAGGTAATCCACGATATACCGGTCGTCGCCGGCAAACGCCTCGACGAACCCGGGAACATCTTCATGGCCGTGCATCGAGAGCGCCGCCAGTTGCAATCCCGCGATCCAGCCCTCGGTCCGCGTGTCCAGCGTCTCCACATCGTCGGTCGAAAGTTCCAGCCCCATCGCGTCGTTGAGGAAGACGGCGGCTTCGTCGGGCGTGAAGCGGAGGTCGCTGGCCCGCAGCTCGGTGATCTCGTCCCGCGCCCGTAGCCGGGACAGCGGCAGTCGCGGGTCCTCCCGCGTCGTGACGACGAGATGGGCCAGTGGCGGCAGGTGGTCGACCAGGAAGCCCAGGGCGTCGTCGACCTGCGGCGAGTCGACGAGGTGGTAGTCGTCCAGCACCAGGATGGTCAGGGTATCCAGCTCGCTCAGGTCGTTGATCAAGGCGGTCAGGATCGCCTCGGCTGGCGGCGGCTGCGCCTCCTTTAGCTCGCCCGACACGCGCTCGCCGATGGCCGGGTCGATGGTCTGCAACGCCGCGACGAGGTAGGCCAGGAAGCGGGCGACGTCATGGTCCTGCGCGTCCAGCGACAACCAGGCCGCCGGATGCTGGCGGGTCGCGATCCAGGTGCTGACGACGGTCGTCTTGCCGAATCCGGCCGGCGCCGATACGAGAGTGAGCTTCCGGGTCGCGCCCGCCTCCAGGCGCTCGAGGAGACGCCGGCGCGGGACGAGCGTTGGCCGGGGCGGCGGAACGTAGAGCTTGGTGCGCAGGATCGGATTCGTCATGACTTCATGGTAGGGCGGGATGACGAGAAATCGAAAGCCATGCCTTCTTTCTCCCTCCTGTATCCTGCAAGTGGACCCGACAATGCAGCGATGACGCGAAAGGACCAGCGCGATGACCGAAGGGTGCAGCCATCTCGACCAGATCCGCGATGTGGAACCAGGAACACCTGACGGATGCGAGGAGTGCCTGCAATCAGGGGATAGCTGGGTCAACCTCCGGATATGCAAGACCTGCGGCCATGTCGGCTGCTGCGACTCGTCGAAGAACAAGCACGCGACGAAGCACTTCCACGCGACCGGCCACCCGGTTATCCAGTCGTTCCAGCCGGGCGAGAGCTGGATGTGGTGCTACGTGGACGAGGTCGCGTTGCAACCGACGGCGCAGTAGCGATTGCGCGACACGGCGAGAGGCGGCCCAACATTCGGGCCGCCTCCTGCTCTGCTCCAACGATGCGTGCCGGGCTCTACGGGGCGAC
>JAAYZP010000389.1 GCA_012514785.1 Propionibacterium sp.
TGATCGGCGCCGCGACGATCGCCGTCGGGATGACCGGCCGCGCTACGACCGTGACGACCGTGGTGATCGCGGGTTCAAGCGCGACGACCGGCCGCGGTACGACGATCGCGGGGACCGCGGGTTCAAGCGCGACGACCGCCCCCGTTTTGACCGTGACGACCGGCGCCGCGACGACCGCCGCGGTGGCTATCAGCGCCGTGACGACAGGCCCCGCTTCGACCGCGACGATCGCCGTCGTGACGACCGCCGCGACCGCGACTTCGGCTCCGAGGAGGCGCCCGAGCAGGACCAGATGAGCTGGGAGGCCACCGAGGTCGAGGGCGTGGACGCGGAGAACCGCTTCACCGAGCTCGGCGTCTCCGCCCCGATGGTGGGCGTGTTGGCCGCGCAGGGCATCACGCAGCCCTTCGCGATCCAGGAGGCGACGATCCGCGACGCCATCGCCGGCCGCGACGTGCTGGGCCGCGCCCGCACGGGTTCCGGCAAGACGCTCGCGTTCGGGCTCTCGCTCCTCACCAGGCTCTCCGAGACCCGCGGCCCCGGCCCCCGCGCCGTCGTGCTGAGCCCGACCCGCGAGCTCGCGCTCCAGATCGCCGACAACCTCGCACCGCTGGCAGCGTCCGTGCAGCTCGACCTCACCCTCGTCGCCGGCGGCATGGGCTACGGCCCGCAGATCCGCGCCTTCGAGCGCGGCGTCGACGTCGTCATCGCCACCCCCGGCCGACTCATCGACCTCATGGAGCAGGGCGCCGCCGACCTCAGCAACGTCGAGATCACCGTCCTCGACGAGGCCGACCACATGGCCGAGATGGGCTTCGCCGAGGAGGTGCGCGCCATACTCGACGCCACCCCCGAGGGCGGCCAGCGCCTGCTGTTCTCCGCGACGCTGGACGACGCCGTCGACCGCATCGTGAAGGACTACCTGGACGACCCGATCGTGCACGAGGTGGACTCCGCCCAGGCCGAGATCACCACCATGACGCACCTGGGCCTCATCGTGAAGCCGCACCACAAGATCGAGCTCACCGCCGAACTGGCGGCGCGCGAGGGCAAGACCGTCATCTTCGCCCGCACCCAGAAGGGCACCGACCGCATCGCCGGCCAGCTCCGCGACGCGGGCGTCATGGCCGGCGGCCTGCACGGCGGCCTCACGCAGGGCGCCCGCGCGCGCATCCTGGCCGCCTTCAAGTCGGGCGACGTGCCCGTGCTGGTGGCCACCGACGTCGCCGCCCGCGGCATCCACGTCGACGACGTCAGCCTCGTGCTGCAGGTGGACCCGCCGCGCGACTCGAAGGACTACCTGCACCGCGCCGGCCGCACCGCCCGCGCGGGCATGGCGGGCACCGTCGCCACCATCGTGCTGCCGCACCAGCGCAAGCTGATGCGTCGCATCATGGGCCAGGCGGGCGTCGACGCGCAGATCCTCGACAGCTACCCCGGCGACGAGACCCTCGCCGAGCTCACCGGCGCGCGCCCCGCCTCCGGCGAGTTCATCGAGGAGCGCGACTACCAGGCGCTCATCGCGCCGAAGCAGCAGCAGCGCCGGCGCCCGCACCGCAAGCAGTACGGCCGACGCCGCTGACGGTAGGAGTAAGCTTCCCGCTTGCTATGAGCATCGAGATCCGACTGGCCGAGCCCGCGGATGCACCCGAGCTGCATCGGGTCATCCGCGAGGCGTTCTCGGCGCGCCCCGCCGTCGACCCGCCGGCCGATGCGCTGGGTGACACGGTCGACGACGTCGCCGCCACCGTCCGCGACGGCTACGGGGTGCTCGTCGAACGTGCCGGCCGCGCGATCGCGGGGCTCCTGATGGAGATCGACGACGGCACCGCCCGGCTCCGGCGCGTGAGCGTCGTGCCCGGCGAGTCCGGCTCCGGGATCGGGGTGGACATGATCGCCACCACGCTCATCGCCGCCACCGACCTCGGCGCCCGCCGAGTCGAGATCGTCGCCCGCCGCGAGTTCCCCCGCACGGTCACGTGGTGGGAGCGCGCCGGTTTCACCAAACTCGCAGAGATCCCGCACGGCTGGGTGATGGGGCGCCCGCTCCCGGTAGCCGTCGCCGTGCCCGACGCCGAGGCCATGCGGGCGCTCGGCCGCAGACTGGCCGGGCTGCTGCGCGCCGGCGACGTCGTCGTCGCCACCGGCGAACTCGGCGCGGGCAAGACCACGCTGTCGCAGGGCATCGGTGCCGGGCTCGACGTCGAGGGGCCGATCATCTCGCCCACGTTCGTCATCTCCCGCGTCCACCGCGCGCGCGCCGCCGGGCCCGACTTCGTCCACGTCGACGGCTACCGCCTCGGCTCCGCCGGCGAGCTCGACGACATCGACCTCCAGGAGACGCTGCCCACCTCGGTGACCCTGGTGGAATGGGGCCGCGGCCTGGCCGAGGGCCTGTCGCCGGACCGGCTCGAGGTGGAGATCCACCGAAGTCTCGACCCCGACGACGACGAACGCACCGTCTACCTCTTCGGTATCGGCGAGCGCTGGATCGGCGTGCTCGAAGCACTGAGGAGCCACCCATGATCACGCTCGCCATCGACACCTCGCACCACGTCACCGTCGGCGTCGCGATCGACGGCGCACCCGCCGCGCGCGTCGTCGTCGAGGACCAGCGCGCCCACGTCGAACAGCTCCAGCCCAGCATCGAGGCCGCCTGCGCGCAGGCCGGGGTGCGGCTGCGCGACGTCGACGAGTTCGTCGTCGGCATGGGACCGGGCCCGTTCACCGGGCTGCGCGTGGGCATCGCCACCGCTGCGACGCTGGCGGAGGTGGCCGGCAAGCCGCTTCACCGGGTGTGCTCGCTCGACGTCGTCGCACTCGGCCTGGCCGGGCGGGGGATGGGCGGCGAATTCGTCGTCGCGTCCGACGCCAGGCGCAAGGAGCTCAACTGGGCGCGCTACGCCGCCGACGGCACCCGGATCGGGGAGCCGAACGTCTCCGCGCCCACGGGCCTGCCGGCGCTGCCCGTCCGCGGCGCCGTCCCGGAGGTATACCGCGAGCTGCTCGACTTCGCGGGCGAGCACGCACTCGACCCCGGGTTCCTGGCCGCGCACCACACCCGGCTGCCGGTGGCGGGCGAGGAGCCGTACTACCTGCGCGACCCCGACGCGACCGTCCCCGGCGCGCCGAAGTCCGCGCTGCCGCGGATGCGGGTCCGACGATGAACCTCGCCGAGGCCACCGCCGCCGACCTGGCGGCCATCGTCGCCCTCGAGGAGAGCTTCCCCGCGCGCGAACGCTGGAGCGAGGCGTCCTGGCGGGGCGAACTCGACGGCGACCGCCGCCTCACGCTCGTGGCGCGCGACGCCGACGTGCTCGTCGGGGTGGCCGCCTTCGAGGTGGGGCCGGACGTCGCCGACCTGCACCGCATCGTCGTGCACCCGGCGTATCGTCGACGGGGAGCGGCGGAGTCGCTGCTGGCCGAAGGCGTCGAACGCCTCGGCAGCCGCGTGTTGCTGGAGGTGCGCGATGACAACGCACCCGCCCGAGCGCTCTACGAGAAGCACGGGTTCCGGGTGATCGACCGCCGCGCGGACTACTACGGCGCCGGCGTCGACGCGCTGGTCTACGAACGGGAGGCGACATGAGCGAGCCGCTGGTGCTCGGCATCGAGTCGTCCTGCGACGAGACCGGCGTCGGTATCGTCCGCGGGCACGAGCTGCTGGCCAACGAGGTCGCGAGTTCGGTGGACCTGCACGCGCGCTTCGGCGGCGTCGTGCCCGAGGTCGCGAGCCGCGCCCACCTCTCCGCGCTCATCCCCACCCTGCGTCGCGCCGCCGAGACCGCAGGTGTGGCGCTCGACGACGTGGACGGTATCGCCGTCACGGCCGGCCCGGGGCTGATGGGGGCGCTCGTCGTCGGCGTCGCCGCCGCGAAGGCGCTCGCCTCCTACCTCGACAAGCCCCTCTACGGCGTCAACCACCTGGTGGGCCACGTCGCCGTCGACCTGCTCGACCACGGCCCGCTGCCCACGCCCGCGCTCGCGCTGCTCGTCTCCGGCGGGCACACCTCACTGCTGCACGTCGAGGACATCGCCACGACGATCACCGAGCTCGGCTCGACGATCGACGACGCCGCCGGCGAGGCCTACGACAAGGTGGCCCGCCTGCTCGGGCTCGCCTACCCCGGCGGTCCCGTCATCGACCGCGCCGCCGCCGACGGCGACCCATCGGCCATCGCGTTCCCGCGCGGCCTCACCGCCCGCCACGACCTCGTGAAGCACCGCTTCGGCTTCTCCTTCTCCGGGCTGAAGACGTCGGTGGCGCGCTGGGTGGAGCAGCGCCGCGTCGCGGGCGAGGAGATCCCCGTGGCCGACGTCGCCGCCTCGTTCCAGGAGGCCGTGGCCGACGTGCTGACCGCCAAGACGATCGACGCCGCCGAACACCTCGGCGTGGAGACGATCCTGCTCGGCGGGGGAGTGGCGGCCAACTCGCGCCTCCGCGCCCTGCTCGAGGAACGCGCGACGTCGGCCGGCTTCTCGGTGCGACGCCCCCGCCCGGCGCTGTGCACGGACAACGGGGCGATGATCGCCGCCGTCGGCGCCGAGGTGATGCGCGCGGGTCTGCCGCCCAGCGCGCTGGAATTCTCGGCCGACCCCGGCCTGCCCGTCTCGACCGTCCTGGTCTGAGCGCCGGAAATCGCGATTACTGCTGGAAGTTCAACCGCAGACGGTTGAACTTCCAGTAGTGATGAGCGTCCGACGTCGAGGGTATCGATCCGGTAACGATTAGGTGATCTTTCGTGCCGAGGGTGTCCACCCCGGCGCTTCTGTCGCTATTGTCCACTCCAACCTAGGGCGACTGTGCCCGAAGTATGTCGTTGACGACAAGGAGAATTCATGAAGTTGAAGGGAACCGCATCCCTGGCGCTTCTGCTTACCGGCGCGCTGGTCCTCGGCGCGTGCACCTCGGACGCTGATCCGGGCGACACTGGTACGCAGGCAGGTGGCGATACGACCACCGCAGCGCCCACCGAAGGCGGCACCGACGAGGAGCCGGGCGACAATGGCGCCACCGGCGACAGCGTCGAGGCCTGTGAGCAGCCCCTGGGCATCACGGAGTCCGCTGACGGTGAAGTCCGCTACACCGCCGGTCCGGGCAACTGGAACGGCTACAACGCCACCACGTCGGGCACCTACTCGACCTACAACAACGCCGTTGCCGGGATGATGTTCTCCGGCTTCATGTACTACGGCGTCGACGGCACCATCTGCCAGGACGAGAACTTCGGCACGTACGAGGTCATCTCCGAGGACCCGATGGTCGTCGAATACACGATCGCCGACGACGCTGCCTGGTCCGACGGCACGCCGATCACCATCAATGACTACCTGCTCGACTACGCCGCGCAGAACCCCGAGTGGCTCGTTCCGGGCTTCGCCAGCGGCGAGGACTCGGATGCGGCCGCGGTCTTCGACCACATCTCGATCTCGCTCGCGCAGAAGGCCCCCGAGGGCCCGCAGGGTGAGGTGGACGGCAAGACGTTCACGCTCGAATACACCAACCCGGACCCGGACTACCAGCTCAACATGAGCTCGACGCTGCCCGCGCACGTCGCGGCCGAGCAGTCCGGCCTCACGCCGCAGGAGCTGGCGCAGGCGATCCTCGATCGCGATGCCGAGACCGTCTCGCAGGCGGCCGAGTGGTGGAACACCGGCTGGATCTACCAGCCCGGCGAACTCCCCTCCGACATGGCTGAGGTCCCGTCCTCCGGCCCGTACGTCCTCAAGGAGGGCGGCTGGCAGGCCGGCACCGCGCTGACCCTGACCCAGAACGAGAACTACTGGGGCGAGCCCCCGGCAACCAAGGAGATCGTCTTCCGATTCCTCGAGGACGCCGGCCAGGCGCAGGCCCTACAGAACGGTGACGTCCAGGTCATCCAGCCGCAGGCCACCGTCGATACCCTCCCGCAGCTCGAGGCCCTCGCCCCGGCGATCGCCGTCGAGACCTTCTCGACGCTGACCTGGGAGCACCTGGATTACAACTTCCTGGATTCCAGCCCGTTCTCGGACAACAACGGTGGACACGCGCTGCGTGAGGCGTTCGCCCTCTGCGTGCCGCGCCAGGGCATCGTCGACACGCTGATCAAGCCGATCGACCCGAACGCGGAAGTCTTGAACGCCCGCGAGGTGTTCCCCTTCCAGGACAACTACGACGAGGTCCTCGCCACGTCCTACCCCGACGCCCGCTACGACGAGGTCGACCTCGACCGCGCGCAGCAGCTCGTCGAGGAGTCCGGCGTGGCCACCCCGATCGATCTCCGCATCGGCTACCGCTCGGGCAACCAGCGTCGTACCGACACGGTCGCCATGATCAAGTCGTCCTGTGACCAGGTCGGCTTCAACGTCGAGGACATCAACGCCGAGGACTTCTTCGAGAACGCCCTCGTCTCCGGTGACTTCGACATCGCGCTCTACGCGTGGGCTCGCTCCGGCCAGATCACCTCGGGCTCGAACATCTACACCACGGTGGGCCAGCAGAACAACCAGGGATACTCGAACGACGCCGTCGACGAGGCATTCCGCACCCTGTCCGGCACCCTCGACGAGGCGGTCCAGCTCGAGCAGACCAAGATCATCGAGACCAACCTGTGGGACGACCTCTTCGGTCTGCCGCTCTACGCGTCGCCCGGCGTTGTCGCCTACGACGCCAACCTGCAGAACGTCCGCCCGACCGCGACCCAGTCGCAGGTCGTGTGGAACGCTCACCAGTGGGTTGCGGCTTCCTGACTGAATAGTCGATAGGCCACAAAGCTAAGGGGCAGGTGGTTCATCCACCTGCCCCTTAGTTTGCCCGAATCCCCGGTCCGTGTCGTAGTATCCAGCGGAGCGCTTCCGCCGCGCACCCGCGACGCCGCCGCTTTATGAATCACCCCCTCGAAGGAACCCCGTGTTTAAGTACATCGCCAAGCGAATAGGGCAGTCGGCTTTGATCCTTCTGCTGGGGTCGCTGCTCCTGTACGTGTTGGTCATCAACGCCGGTGACCCCCTGGAGGACCTGCGCGAGTCCAACGACCCGAACAGGGAAAACCTCATCCGCCAGCGCTCCGCCAACATGGGCCTGGACCTGCCGTGGTACGTCCGGTACCTGACCTGGCTCCGCGGGGTGGGGGGCTGTTTCGTCGGACGCTGCGACCTCGGCACGAGCCGCGACGGTCAGGCCGTCACAGGGCTGGTGGCCCAGGCGGCGGGCGCGACGTTGCGCCTCGTCATCATCGCCACCATCGCCGCGATCGTGATCGGTATCACCCTGGGTATCGTCAGCGCGGTGCGCCAGTACTCCGCCTTCGACTACGGCGTTACCCTGATGGCCTTCGTCTTCTTCTCGCTCCCGGTGTTCTGGTTCGCGGTGCTGCTGAAGCACTACGCGGCGATCCAGTTCAACGACTGGCTGCCCAACGGGAGGATCAGTTTGCCAACCATATTGATCACCGCGGGCATCCTCGGGCTGATACTCGCGGCCGCGCTCGGCGGCAGCTGGCGACGTCGCCTCGTCACCTTCGCCGTGATGTTCGTCTCGGTCACCGGCATCCTGTTCTACATGGACCAGGTGGAGTGGTTGCGCCGCCCCGCCGTCGGCCTGCCGGTCTACATCCTCGCCGTCATCGGACTGGGGATCCTCGTGATCGTGATGACCTCCGGCTTCCAGAACCCGCGGGTGCGCAATGCGGTTGGTGCCACGGCGCTGATCGCGATCATCGGCTACGCCGTCGTGCGCCCGACGCTCATGACCGAGCGGACGGACCCCGAGACGTTCTCCACAGCCAACTGGATCCTCTTCGGCTGTCTGTTCGCCGCCGTGCTGCTCGCGATCCTCGCGGGCCAGCTGCTGGGAGGGTTCTCCCGACGCCAGGCCACCAGCGCGTCGGTGACCACGGCGCTGTTCGCCAGCGTGCTCGCGTTCACCGACCTCATGCTGAGTCACTGGTCCGGGTACCTGGCGGTGATGCCACGGCCCATCCCGACCATCGCGGCGGAGACACCGAACTTCTACTCCACCTACTGGAACCACATGATCGACACGGCGACGCACCTGATCCTGCCGACGGTCGCGCTCACCGCGATCTCGATCGCCGCCTACACGCGCTACACGCGGGCATCGATGCTCGACGTGCTCAACCAGGACTACATCCGCACGGCCCGCTCGAAGGGCATCGCGGAGCGCAAGGTCATCACGAGGCACGCGCTGCGCAACTCTCTGATCCCGATCGCCACCATCGTCGCGTTCGACTTCGCCGGCCTGATCGGCGGCGCCGTCATCACGGAGACGGTCTTCGGCTGGCAGGGGATGGGCGACCTGTTCCGGGTGGGCCTGAACAACGTCGACCCGGCGCCGGTGATGGGCTTCTTCCTCGTCACCGCCACGGCCGCCGTGCTGATGAACCTGCTGGCGGACCTCGTATACGCCATCCTCGACCCGCGGATCACAGGCTAGGAGGGAGCTGAACGATCATGAGTGACAACACCAACCCCACCCAGCCCGTGCAGCCCGAGGCGGACCAGTACTCCGTCGAGGACGTCATCGACCAGACCACCGACAAGTCCTATTCGCAGGGCCAGCTCGTCCTGCGTCGCTTCCTGCGGCACAAGGCCGCCATGGTGGCCCTCATCACGCTGATCCTGATCATCATCCTCGCCTTCACCTCGATCGGCTACGGCCCGATCCCCGGCTGGTGGGACAAGGACTACCTGACCACGTCCACCGTGCAGAACGGCGGCGCGCCCACGCTGTCGCTGTGGCCGTTCCAGATCGGTGAGCACCCGTTCGGGCAGGACACGATCGGCAAGGACTACTTCGCGATGGTGATGCGCGGCACGCAGGTGTCGCTGTTCATCGCATTCACCGTCGGCATCATCGCGACGTTCCTCGGCACCGCCATCGGCGCCATCGCCGGCTACTACCGCGGCATCACCGAGTCGCTCCTGATGCGGGTCACCGACCTGTTCATCATCATCCCCGCGCTCGTCCTGGCCGCCGTCTTCGGGCGCACGTTCGGCTCGAACGTGCCGATGCTGGCCGTCATGCTGGGCGTCATCTCGTGGACCGGCCTCGCGCGCCTCGTGCGCGGCGAGGTGCTGAGCCTCCGCGAGCGGGAGTTCGTGGCCGCGGCGCGCGCGATCGGTACGCCGTCGCCGACGATCATCCGCCGCCACGTGCTGCCCAACGCGCTCGGCACCATCGTTGTCAACGCGACGCTGCTCATCTCGAGCGCCATCCTCACCGAGACCGCGATCTCGTTCCTGGGCTTCGGTGTGCGCGCGCCCGACACGTCGCTGGGTCTCCTGATCCAGACGTACCAGAACGCGCTCACCACCCGCCCGTGGCTGTTCTGGTGGCCGGGCATCTTCATTCTCGGCATCGCGCTGTGCGTCAACTTCATCGGCGACGGCCTGCGCGACGCGTTCGATCCACGGCAGTCGATGGACTGAGGAGGGGCATCATGACTTCAGAAGCAGTGCTGCAGTTCAAGGACCTGGACGTCAAGTTCAAGACCGAGTTCGGCCGCGTCCACGCCGTCAAGGGGCTCAACCTCGAGGTGCGCCCCGGTGAGGTGGTGGCGCTCGTCGGTGAGTCCGGCTCGGGCAAGTCCGTCACCGCGACGACGGCGCTCGGCCTCCTGCCGGGCAACGCCTCCATCGGCGGCGAGACCATCGTCGCCCAGCAGAGCATCACGAAGCTGAACGGCAAGCAGCTCCGCAACATCCGCGGCAACCACGTCGCCATGGTGTTCCAGGAGCCGATGACCGCGCTCAACCCCGTCATCCGCGTCGGCGAGCAGCTCACCGAGGCGATGGAGGTGCACGGTGTGGCGTTCGGCCGCGAGGCCTGGGGGCGCGCCGTCGACCTCCTGGAGGCCGTCGGCATCCCGAACGCTGAGCGCCGCGCGAAGCAGTTCCCGCACGAGCTCTCCGGCGGCATGCGGCAGCGCGTCGTCATCGCGATGGCGCTGTCGTGCGATCCTTCGGTGATCATCGCCGACGAGCCCACCACGGCCCTCGACGTGACCGTGCAGGCCGACATCCTCGACCTGCTGCGCTCCCTGAAGGACAAGCTCAACACCGGCATCCTCCTCATCACCCACAACATGGGCGTGGTGGCGGACATGGCCGACCGCGTCGCGGTGATGTTCAAGGGCGACATCGTCGAGCACGGCACCTCCGAGGAGGTGCTGCTCAACCCGCAGCACCCCTACACGAAGCGACTCCTCGACGCCGTCCCGCACCTCGGCGACGGCCACGGCCAGTTCGGTGAGGCGGTCAACCCGGTGACGTCCGAGGAACACGCCCTCGACGTGAAGAACTTCGTCATCGAGTACAAGCGGCAGGGCAAGAAGCCGTTCCGCGCCGTCGACGACGTCTCCTTCGACGTGCGCCGCGGCGAGATCGTCGGCCTGGTGGGGGAGTCCGGTTCGGGCAAGTCCACCATCGGGCGGGCGCTGCTCGGGCTCATCCCGGCGCACTCCGGCGAGGTGCGGGTCCTGGGCGAGGACCTCACCCAGCTGCGGGGTAGCGCGCTGAAGAAGCTGCGTCGCCGCATCGGCGTGATCTTCCAGGACCCGGCCGCGTCGCTGAACCCGCGGCTGCCAGTGGGCGACGTGATCGCCGAACCCCTCGACGTGCACCGCATCGGCACGTCCGCGGAGCGCAAGAACCGCGTCCACGAGCTGCTGGACGCCGTCCGGCTGCCGCGGTCGGCCTACAACCGCTACCCGCACGAGCTCTCCGGCGGCCAGCGCCAGCGCGTCTCCATCGCGCGGGCCCTGACGCTGAACCCCGACCTGCTCGTCGCCGACGAGCCCACCTCCGCGCTCGACGTATCGGTGAAGGCGAGCGTGCTGGAGATGTTCACGGAACTGCAGAAGGAGTTCGGCTTCGCCTGCCTGTTCATCAGCCACGACCTCGCGGTGATCGACTCGCTCGCGCACCGCGTCGTGGTGATGCAGTACGGCAAGATCGTCGAGCGCGGCACCCGCGAGGAGGTCCTGCTCCACTCGAGCGAGGAGTACACGCGCCGGCTGCTGGCCGCGGCCCCGGTCCCGGACCCGATCGAGCAGGCCCAGCGCCGCGCCGACCGCCATGCGCTGCTGGCGGAGTTCGGCGAGCAGGTCGTCGAGCTGGACACTCGCGAACTCGACCAGTAAGCACGTCGTGCCCTACGCACCCGAACTGACCACGCTCGGCTACATCGTCGACGAGTCGCGCACGAAGGTGCTGCTGGTGCACCGGATCGCGCGCAGCGACGACGAACAGCTCGGCAAGTACAACGGGCTGGGCGGGAAGGTCGAGCGCGGGGAGAACGTCGTCGATGCCATGCAGCGGGAGATCCTCGAGGAGGCGGGTATCGAGGTGACCGACCTCGAGCTGCGCGGCACGGTCAGCTGGCCAGGGTTCAACGGGCGCGACGTGTTCGGCTTCGTCTTCCTGGTCACCGGCTACTCGGGCGAGATCGTCGAGTCGAACGTGGAGGGGACGCTCGCCTGGCACGACATCGCCACCATGATGGAGCTCCCGATGTGGGACGGCGACCGCCACTTCCTGCCGCTGGTTTTCGACGAGTCCGTGCCGCAGTTCCACGGCGTGCTGCCCTACGACGGCGGGTCCAGCACCGGCTGGCAGGTGTCCTGGTGATGCGAGCCGGCCGCGCGTTGGGCTGGATCTTGGCCATCGTCTCCGCCGCCGCGCTGGCGGTCCTGTGGCTGCTCGACTCCGTCACCGTCCTGCACACCCGCTCGGCCGTGCTGCTCGTCGTCGCCACGTTCATCCCGTGGATGTGGTTGCCGATGGTGACCGGTCTCGCCGGGCTGTCGCTCGCGCTGCGCGGGGGGCTCCGGCTGGCCGCGGTGGGCGTCCTCGTGGCGGTGTCGGCCTTCTGGCTGGTCCGCGGTTTCCACGACCCGGGCCCGAAGCTCGATGAGCACGACCCCGACTTCACGCTCGCAGTGCTGAATGTGCAGTACGGACGCGCTTCCGTCGAGGAGTTCGCGGCCCAGGTGGGCGCCAGCGACGTCGTGGTCGTGATCGAGTACACGCCCGCCTTCGAGCTTGGCCTCGAGCGGGCCGAGTTCTTCGAGGAGTTCCCGCACCGGGTGGGCAGCGTCCGCGAGGATGCCGGCGGGACGATGATCCTGGCGCGCACGCCGCTGACGGAGATCGAGCGCCTGGATACCGGCTTCGACAACATCCTCGTGGAGACCACCATCGACGGCGCCACCTGGAAGGTCGCGGGCATCCACGCGGTGCCGCCGCACTACCGGGCCGACGCGTGGGCCGCGGACGGCGAGGAGATCCGCGACATGGTCGCGCGCCACGACGACGGCCGGCTGCTGCTGGCCGGTGACTTCAACGCCATCGAACAACACCACATCATGCGCGAGCTCGGCGGCGTCACGAACGCGATGGCCGGCCCGCCCGGGGTGGACGCGTGGCGCCCGACGTGGCCGGTGCACGACGTCGTGCCGCCCTTCGCCCGCATCGACCACGTCCTGCACAGCGACGACGTGAGCATGCCCCGCCCTGTCACGTTCGAGGTGCCCGGCACGGACCATCTCGGGCTCGTCGTGCACCCGGCGGCGTCGTGAGCCGGGCCGATGCGCTCGAGGCCGCCGAGCGGGAACCCGACCCGGACTCGCTGGCAGCCGGCGCGCGACTGCGCCGGGACTTCGAGCCGCACGTCGCGGCGTGGGCGCTGACGCAGGTGGGGCTCCGTCGGCGGGCGGCGGGCAAGCTCGAGCGGGCAGGCGAGATGCTGTTCACCTCCGCGGGGCTCGAGCAGGCCACCCGCAGCGCCGTGGCCCGGTGGCGGGCGGAGCGCTTCGCGGACGCCGGCGTGCGGCGCGTGTGGGACATCGGCTGCGGCGTCGGCTCCGATGCCATGGCCTTCGCGGAGGCGGGGTTGGACGTCGTCGCAGTGGATGCGGATCCGGAGACCGCGGAGGTCGCGAGCCACAATCTCGCGCTGGTGGGCGCCGGGCCCGCCGTCGTGGCGCGGGCGGAGGACCTCGACGTGCCCGCCGGGGACGCCGTGTTCCTGGACCCCGCCCGCCGCACGGTTCGAGGCCGCACGTGGAACGTCGCGGACTTCACGCCGCCGTGGGAGCTCGTGCTGGGGTACCTGGAATCGGAGCGGTTCGTGGCGGTGAAGCTCGGGCCGGGCGTGCCGAAGGAGCTGCTGCCCGCGGGCACGCAGTGGGCGTGGGTCTCGGACGGGGGCGACGTCGTCGAGGCCTCGGTGTGGAACCGACTGGCGCCCGGGCCGGTCGCGGTGCAGACCCGGCCCCGCCGCGCACTGGCATCGGGCGAGCGCGATCTCGACGTGCGCCCGGTGGGCCGCTTCGTCGGCGAGCCCGACGGCGCCGCCATCCGGGCGGGGCTCGTCGCGGAAGCGGTGGGAGAGGCCGACGCCTGGCTGCTGGACGAGCACGTCGCCTACCTGTCCGGCAACGAGCCGATCCCCGGCGGCTGGGTGACGAACTTCGAAGTTGTCGACGTGCTCGACTACACGCGCAAGGCACTCAAGGCGTACGTGCGCGAGCACCGGATCGGGACGCTGGAGATCAAGAAGCGGGCGATCGACGTCGACCCTGCCGAGCTCCGCCGTGCGCTGAAACCCACGGGGGCGAACCGCGCCACGATCATCATCGCCCGCACACAGGACGGTACGAAGGCGATCGTCGCGCGGCGCCGTTGACCGGCAGTTCCCCGTCTCCCATTGACAGTTCAACGAACTCTGGCCGGCTGGGCGCGGGGGAGGAACCCCCAAGAATCGAACCGGCAAAGGAGCCAACCAGAATGCACACCCGCGACCGTATCGACGCCTAATCCCGCGAACCCCTCGAGCAGCTGCTCGAAGTGATGCCGGGAGGCTTCAACGCGATCCCCGAGATCACCGCCCGCCGCGCGGCACTGGTCCAGATGATCAGCATGCAGACCGCGGACCTGCCGCCCAACGAGAACGTCACCACCGAGGAGCGCACCATCCCCGGCACCGCCGGCGATATCGCCGTGCGCGTCTACCGCCCGGCCGGTGCCGACGGCGTCCTGCCCGGCATCCTGTTCATCCACGGTGGCGGCATGGTCATCGGCAACCTCGACGTCGAGGAGGGCCTGGCGCAGCTGCTCGCCGAGGAGATCGGCGCCGTCGTCGTCTCCACCGATTACCGCAAGGCGCCGGAGCACGCACACCCGGCCCAGTCCGACGACACCTTCGCGGCCCTGCAGTGGATGGGCGCCAACGCCGACGAGCTCGGCTACGACCCGGAGCGCCTGGCGGTCTACGGCGGCAGCGCCGGCGGCAACCTCGCGCTGGCCACCGCACTCCGCGCCCGCGACGACGACGGCCCGAAGCTGAAGTTCGTGATGGCGATCTACCCGATGGAGGACGAGTCCAACACCACCGCCTCCAGCCATGCCATCACCGACGTCGGCATCTGGGACCGCGCGGCCAACCTCGAGGCCTGGGACTGGTTCCTCGGCGGCAAGGAGGCCGACGGCATCGCCGCGCCGCTGAAGGCCGACCTCGCCGGGCTCCCACCGGTATTCATCGACGTGGGCGACGTCGACCTGTTCCGCGACGAGGACA